>UYNY03000038.1 GCA_900620265.3 Nitrosopumilaceae archaeon
TTCGCCTTAGTCTCGTGGGCTCGGAGATGTGTATAAGAGACAGCCCCGGGACCGCCGCCCTCCGGCGCCCGGCCCCGGCGCGGGCAGGCCCCGCGATCGCGCCCCCGGTCGCATACCCGGCCGCATACCTGGCTCTGGACGCCGCCCGTGCCGCGACGCCCGGATTTGGTAAAACGCTTTAAAGCGGATCCGCCCCACCATCTGCCATGCCGGAGGTGAGCGTCGCAGTCGCCGCGATCGCGGGCGTCGGCTCGTTCGTCGCGCCGTGCATACTGCCCATGATACCGGCGTTCCTCGCGTACATCTCCGGGACCACCATGGCCGACATGGGGCGCGGGGGCGCCACGGTCTCGATAAACAGGGCCTCGATAATACTGAACTCGATGTTCTTCGTTCTCGGGTTCTCCGTCGTCTTCTCGACGCTCGGCGTCATCATCAACAGCGTGCTCGGGTCGTTCTCAGGCGAGGCCGTCCAGTGGCTCAACTACGCGGGCGGATCCATCATAGTGGCGTTCGGCGCGTTCCTCATACTATCCTCAAAGCTGGCCCGGCTCAACGTCGAGAAGAAGATCATCCCAAAGAGGTCAAAGGCAAGCTATCCCATGTCGTTCCTGTTCGGGCTGGCGTTCGCGGCCGGCTGGACCCCGTGCGTGGGGCCGGTGCTGGGGACGATACTGACGCTGGCGGCCACCACGCCGTCGGTCGCGTTCAACCTGCTGCTGGCATACTCGCTGGGACTGGGCATCCCGTTCATACTGATGGGGGTATTCTACTCTAGGGCGAGCCGGATGATACGTGCCATCAGCCGCCACCTAAAGTACTATAACCTGGCGCTCGGCGGGTTCATCATAGTGCTGGGCGTGCTGGTCTTTACCAACCAGCTGGCATACATTGCCAACGTCCCGTTCCTCAACGAGCTGGTGATGATGGGATGAGGCAGGAGATCAGGGGCGCCATAATCGCGGTCGTCGTCATAGCGGCGGGCGTGGGCGGCCTCTACGGGGTCTTCTCGACGCTCGACCAGGTCCCGTCCGACCCGACGCTGACGGCGGCGCCCGAGGGCCCGAGGGCCCCGCCCGTCGACAAGTCCGGGTTCAAGCAGGCGCCCGGGATAACGGGCATCGCCGAGTACATCAACACGGACGAGGCGGGCCTTGCAGAGGCGATGGATGGCAAGGTCGTCCTGTACGACATCTGGACGTACAGCTGCATCAACTGCATCAGGACGCTCCCCTACATCACCGCCTGGGACGAAAAGTACGCCGACCAGGGGCTGCTCATCGTCGGGATCCACTCGCCAGAGTTCGAGTTTGAAAAGGACCCCGACAACGTGAGGACGGCCGTCGCAAAGTACGGGATCGAGTACCCCGTGGTGATGGACAACGACATGGACACGTGGAAGGCGTTCGAGAACAGGTACTGGCCCAGAAAGTACGTGGCCGACCACGAGGGGTTCATCAGGTATGACCACATCGGCGAGGGCGCCTATGACGAGACGGAGCGCGTTATACAGAACCTGCTTGCAGAGCGCGCGTCGGCCCTCGGCATGCAGGAGGCGGCCGCCGAGCCGCTCGTCGACATTGCGGAATTCGAGCACACGAGGTTCCGCACGCCGGAGCTCTACCTCGGGTACCACCTCGCGTTCGGGCGCAGCCAGATAGGCAACCCCGAGGGGTTCCAGCGCGAGCAGGTCGTCGAGTATGCAGAGCCGGCGAGCACCGACCTTCACAAGTTCTACATGGTGGGCACGTGGAGGAGCGGCGCGGAGGGGATGGAGCTGGTCTCTGAGACCGGCCGCATACTGCTGCCATATGTGGCAAAGGAGGTCAACATCGTGGCCGCCAACGCGGCGGACCTCGTGCTCCGCGTCGACGGGGACGTCATACCGCCGGGGATAGCCGGGCCGCAGGTCGGGCCGGGCGGGGCCCTGCGCGTCTCAGAGTCGGACCTTTACAACCTCGTCAGCGAGGAGGCCGCCACCGAGAGGTTCCTCGAGATCGAGGTGTCGGGGCCCGGGTTCCAGATATTCACGTTCACGTTCGGCTAGTGACCCCGGGGGGTGTCACCGCGGTGACGGGGGCGGCGGTTACGGGCCGCTTAAATCCGCCGGTGTGGACTGTCCGCGGATGCTGAGCAGCTGGGGGCGGACTGGGAGCAGCCTGTCAGGCAAGATAATCGGGCGGAGGCCGGAGCCCCTCAAGAACAAGATAGAGACGGCCCACAGGCTGCTTGACGCCCAGATAAACAAGCTCGAGGGGATCGGGGAGAAGCTCAGAAAGCAGGACGACCGCATGTTCAAAAAGGTGGTCGCCGCCCAGGCAGGCGGCAACAAGCCGTACGCGCAGGCGTGCGCCATCGAGCTCGAGCACGTCAGAAGGGTCCGCCGCACGGTCGACGGGGCCAGGGTGAGGCTCGACCAGACCCGGCTGCGCCTTGACACGATCTCGGAGCTTGGCGACGTGGTCGTCACGCTGAGCCCGTGCATGTCGATAATCAAGGGGCTGGCGCCGTCGCTCGGCGGCCTGATGCCCGAGGCCAACGCCTCGATGGAGGACCTCTCGCAGACGCTCGGCGAGATGCTCTCCGGGACGGAGGCCTCGATAGCGCCAGAGACTGGGGTGGACGTCAGCTCGGACGCCCGCGCGATACTCGAGGAGGCGCAGAGCGAGGTCGCCGGCAGGACAATGTCGGCGATACCGGACGTGCCTGCAGACCTAAAGCACGACATCGTCTCCCGGCGCGGCCTCGAGGCCTAGGATTTTTAGGGCGGGATCGCGCCCGGCCCGTCCGTGATCTGCGAGGTGTCGTTCAGGGGGCACGACTGCATCAGGTCCAACCACGAGAGGACCGTCGAGGTTACCACCGGATCCGACCTGACGCCGGCGGGCGACTGCATCCTCGGGGTGGGCGCGTCCGCGGGGTGCGCCGGGCTGCCGGCCGGGATCCGGGAGGCGCTGCGCAGGCCGGGGGCCCGCGTCAGGTGCACGTTCGAGGCCGGCGGCCACTCGTTCACGGTATCGGGGCACGGGGACCCGGGGCTCGTCCTGTCCGACCCGCACGACATCGTGCTGCGGCGCAGCTCGTTCATCTGCCCGCGCACCATGGCGGTCCGGTGCGACAAGGCGTCCGACATGGCCCCGAGGGGGATGGTGAGGGCCCTGAGGGAGCCCGGTGCCGGCGGCCGGCTCGTGATATCGGTAGACTAGTATTTGGGGGCCGGCGCCCGGGATCCGTGGGAAGGTGGACTAACGCGCTGCTGCTGGTGCCGCTCTCGGTGTTCGCGGCCTTGGTGCTCGGCGGCGGCATGTACCTGACCCTGTGCAAGAACTCCAACGTGTCGCTGCCGTGCTAGGGGGGGATCCGTGGGATGGGGCATACCCGCACCGGCCCGGATAGGACGGGGGCGCCAACTTAAAATGGACGCCCCGGGGGGCCGCACCGTGGCAAGATCCGCACCCGCCAAGGGCGGCAGTCCGTCCTCCTCCAGGGCGGCCCTCCTCGCGTCGCTAGGGGTGGATCCCGCCAAGGGCCGCGAGATGGAACTGGACGCCCGGTGGGCGTCCCGCTCTTTCAACCACGACCGCCAGACGAACGACGTCCCGATCATCGT
>UYNY03000039.1 GCA_900620265.3 Nitrosopumilaceae archaeon
GATCGAGATCAGGACCGGCTAGCCGAGGAGGGAGGCGGCCTCCTCCAGCCCGGCGACGCGCCGGTACCTCGCGGGGTCAAGGCCCGCGTTCCAGGGCTGCTCGTAGACGATGACCCTCATCCCCGCCCCTGTTATCTTTTCGGCGTTGATGGGCGAGTCGTCGATAAAGACGTCATATTCGAGCTCTGCCTTTTGGGCGCCCGACGGGACAGAGACGTACTTTGAATACGGCACGCCGTGGTGCTCTAGCCACTCCCGTACCGCGGCGTCGGTCGCCGGCGTCCTTGCCGTCACGATATCGACGGTGCCAAGCTCCGAGAGCGCCGCGGCCTTTTCCCCGATCCGGTCCTCGGTGGGGGGTATCAGCCGCCACTCCTGCCAGCACGCGTCAAGCCCCCGGTAAAACTCGTCGGCGGGTATCCCAAGATCCTTCCAAAAGTACCAGCTTCTAGCGTCCCCCTTTGGGATCCCGCGGCGGCCGGCCCACATCTCCAGCACGTCTGCCAGCACGCCGTCCACGTCGAGCGCGATCCTCATCCATTATCACTCTCGAACTCGGACAGGATCTGCTTCTGTCTCTTGCTGAGCTTCTTTGGTATCCTGACCACCAGCCGGACGTACTGGTCGCCGCGCCCCCAGGACCGCGGGTGCGGGACGCCCTTGCCCTTTAGCTTTATCAGCGTGTTCGGCTGGCTCCCCTGCTCGACCTTTATCCTCTCAGTCCCCTCGAGGGTCGGCACCGTGGCGCTCCCGCCGAGCGCCGCGTCCACCATCGTGATCTCGTGGTCGTAAAAGATGTCGCGGCCGTCACGCTTGAACGTCTTGTGCGGCAGCACCGACACCCGCACCACGAGGTCGCCGCTTTCACCGCCGGGCACCTCGTCCCCCTCGCCCTGCAGCGTATAGTCCCCCGAGTCCACCCCGGGTGGCAGCTTGAACTCTATCTTCTTGGTCCCCTTTTTGAAGCCGCGGCCGCCGCAGCCGCTGCACGCCTCCTCGATCACAGACCCGCGCCCCCTGCACCCGGGGCACGGCATCGCCGTGATGAAAGAGGCGTTGCCCATGCGGCGCTCCTGCCGCACCTGTCCCTGGCCGCCGCACGTGCCGCACCTCTTGGGGCCTGTCCCCGGCCTGCACCCGTTCCCGCCGCACGTGCCGCATGATACCTGCTTTGGCAGGTCCAGCTCCACCTTTTTGCCGTTGAGCACCTCCTCCAGCGTGACCCCGACCTGATACATCAGGTCCGAGCCGCGCTGCACGCCGCCGCCCCGCCCGCCGAATATCGACTCGAAGATGTTCCCAAAGCCGCCCATCCCGCCAAAGACGTCGCCGAACCCCTCCTGGGCCCCGCGGGAGATGTCCTCCGAGCTGTACCTGCCGTCCACCCCGGCGTGCCCGTGCACGTCATATACCTGCCTCTTCTCGGGGTCCGACAGCACCGCGTACGCCTCGGAGACCTCCTTGAAGTGTTCCGAGGCCTCCGCAGACTTGTTCCTGTCCGGGTGGAACTTTAGGGCCAGCTTGCGGTACTGCCTCTTTATCTCGTCGGCGGGGGACGACTTTTCGACCCCCAGCACCTCGTAATAGTCTCGCTTTGCGGACATTGCCACGGCCCCGGATCCTTCCTAAATAAAATTAAGGCGACCTGCCTTCTCCCGGCCCGTCCCGCGGGGCATCGCCGCCGGGATCGGGCCCCTGCCCGGCATCCGGCCCGCCGTCCGGCTTTGCATCCGGCTCCGCGTCAGGGCCCGCATCCGGCTCCGGGCCAGCCTCGGGGCCCGTCCCTGCAGATCCTGCGTCCGGTCCCGCATCAGGCCCGGCACCGGGTCCCGCCCCCGCGCCGCCGGCCTGGGCCGCCTGCTGGGCCCCCTTTTTGTAGATCTCGGTGGTGACCTCGCTGACGAGCGACTGGAGGGCCTCGAGCTTGGGGCGCAGCTCGGCAGGCTCCTTGTCGAGGGCCTCCTTTACCTCCTTTGCCGCGTCGGTGATCTTTATGCCCTGCTCCTGGGTTATCTTGTCCTTGAAGTCATGGTTGACCAGCTTTTCAGTCGTATAGACATAGCTCTCGGCCTCGTTGCGCAGGTCTATCTTTTCCTTTTTCTTCTTGTCTTCGTCGGAGAACTTTTCGGCGTCCTCCTTTAGCTTTTCAATCTCGTCCTTTGAGAGCTTTGTGGATGACTCGATGGTGATCTTTGCCTCCTTTTGCGTGCCCAGGTCCTTTGCCGTCACGTTGATGA
>UYNY03000040.1 GCA_900620265.3 Nitrosopumilaceae archaeon
AAGCCCGACGTGCCGCACGTCGGCCACCTTTTTGAGGGCGGCGGCGATGTCGACGTTAAGCTTGTTGTGGCATGCCGAGACGGCAAAGTCGTCCACCGTCATCTTTGGCACCGTGTCCTCGATGATCCTCTTTGAGATGAGGCGCAGGTCGCGCTGCCTCGAGGCGTTCAGCTGCCTCTTTGTGAGCGCCAGCACCTTTATGCGGAAGACGTGCCCGTCGGACGTCCGCGTATCTATTACAAAGTTGATCTTTGAGGATCCGCGCCTTACCAGGCTGCGGAGGAACTCCTTCGAGTACTCGAACCTCTTGAAGATGGTCGTGGCAGTCTCGCCGTCCACCTTGTCTATCTGAAAGTACACCTTGTAGTTGTGCTGGGCCGGCTCGTCGCCGAGTATGTCGTACAGGGTCACCTCGACGACCCTGCCGGGGGCCACCTCGTCGCCGGTTATCGGGACGTACGCCAGCTCCATCCCCTTGAAAGACTCGGGGGCCATCACGTGCACCCAGCGCTTCTCGCGCCACTTGTCCTTTACGCGGCCCTTCCTCCGTACCAACTGCCGCCGCCGGCCCCGGCTAAAATATAAGGGTATGTTGGCGGTCCCTCGGGATCCGCGCGCCGGCGGCCCGCCCCTCAGATGTGCGTGGCCCCGCCCATGTACCCCTGCAGGGCCCGCGGGATCGCCACCGAGCCGTCCTTCTCCTGCATGTCCTCCAGTATCGCCACCATCACCCTGGTGGTGGCAGCCAGCGTGCTGTTGAGCGTGTGGAGGTACTCGGTCGGCGCGTCCGTGCTGGGCCTGTACCTTATCCCCAGCCTCCTTGCCTGGTAGTCGAGGCAGTTCGAGCAGGATACGACCTCGCGGTAGGCGCCCTGGCCTGCCATCCACGCCTCGATGTCGTACGTCTTTGCGGACACCTTGCCCATGTCGCCGGAGGAGAGCAGCATGGTCCTGTGCGGGATCCCAAGCTCCCGGTAGAACGACTCGGCCACCCCGAGCATCCGCTCGTGCTCTGCGCCAGAGTCGCCGGGCCTCGTGAACGCGAACATCTCGACCTTTTCAAACTGCCTGACCCGGAATATCCCCTTCTGGTCTGCGCCGTGCGCCCCGGCCTCCTTCCTAAAGCACGGGCTGCACCCGGCATACCTGACCGGCTCCTTGAGCCCCTCCATTATCTCGCCCGAGTGCATGGCTGCCATCGCGTGCTCGGACGTCCCGACCAGGTAGAGGTCCTCCCCCTCGACCCCGTATATGACGTCCTCAAAGTCCTCGGCTATCACGGCGCCCTCCATCGAGGCGCGGTTTATCATGTAGGGCGGCTGCACCGCCATATATCCGGCCTCCCCCGCGCGGTCCATCGCGAGCCTGATGATCGCCTGGTTGAGGCGCACCATCTGGCCGCGCAGTATGTAGAACCGGGCCCCCGCTATCTTTGCGGCCCTCGGCAGGTCCGCAAGGCCGCGCGCCGACATTATCTCGACGTGGTTGCTGGGCGACTCGATCGCCGGCCTCTCCCCCCACGACCTCACCTCGACGTTGCTTGACGCGTCGGGCCCCACCGGCACCGACTCGTCTATCATGTTGGGCAGGGCCATCGCCATCCTCTTGCATGCCTCCTCGACCCCGGCCAGCTCCGTCTCGATCTCCGCCAGCCTCGAGTTTATCCCCTCCATCTCGGCCATCGGCCCGGACGCGTCCCCGCCCGCCTTCTTTGCCGCCGCGATGGCCGCCCCCGTCCTGTTCCTCTCGGCCCTGGTATCCTGGACCTGCGGTATCAGCTCCAGCCTCCTCGTGTTGGCCTCGAGCAGGGCGTCAAGGTCGAACGCCGACCCCCTGGCCTTGAGCATGCGGCGGACCTCCCCGTGCCTGTCCCGTATCGCCTTTGGGTCGATCACTCCCTGATCGCCCCCAGGGCCGCCTGGGCGTGCCCGAGCATCTCGTCGGCCGTCGAGGCCAGCTGCAGCATGTTGTCGCCGGCCAGCTCTATCCGGAGCCCCCCGTCCCCGGCGTCCACCGAGATCGTCATGCCGTCGGGGATCCCCGTGTTGTCGGGCCCGAGGGCCGCCAGGAGGGCGCGCGCCCGGGCGGCCGGCATCTCAAGATCCAGCAGTATCCTGCACGCTTGCATCAAGATACTTCAGGAACTCGTCAAGGCGCTCCCTTGAGACCTTTGCGCCGGCCGCCGCGTCGTGCCCGCCCCCGATCCCGTCGAACTTTTCGGCGCCCGACCTCATTATCCGGCTCAGGTTGATCCCGGGGCTGCAGCCGGGCGCCTTGCGGGAGGAGAACTTTACGGCGTTCTCCTCGGCCCGGGTGTGCAGTATCACGACCTTGCCGGCGTTCCTCGGGGATCCGGCCATCAGGGACGATATGGTGCCCGTCATCGACTCTGGTATGACGTCCTGGCCGTTGACGACGACGTGCCTCTCCCCCTCGGCGAACCTCCACCTCTGCCCGCCGAGCATCTCCATGTAGTCCCTTATCTCCGTCCTGTACCTGGCCAGCACCCCCTCGGCCTCCCTCAGCATATCGCCCCTCTCCCCCATGCAGACTGCCATGCCGGCCCCCGCCCTCTTGGCGCGCCCGCACGAGTTGAGCATGGTGGCAAACTCGCGCCCGTCCCGGAGGAACCCGCGCCCGTCCTCGCCTGGGAACGTATACGCGTAGCCTATCATCCCGGCGGTGGCCGCCGCCCCGCCGCCGGCGGACCTTGCGACCTCCTCCATCACCCTGCCCTTCTCGTCCTGGTCCAGCTCGGCAGGCACGCGCCACCTGCCGCCCTCCTTTAGGCTGACCCCGGCCGACTCGAGGGCCGCCGCGCAGGCGTCCCTGTTCCAGGTCAGCCCCTCGATGAACGGCTGGGACGTGAACGCCAGGGCGTCGGCAAGCGGGCGCGTCTCCCTGCCGACAAGCAGCAGGTCCAGCCCGGACTCGAGCAGCCCCGCCCCCCTTGCCTCCTCTGCTATCTCGTGGTTCTTGCCCGTCAGGGACCTCCTCTCCCCAGCGTCCTGCCGGTCCCCGAGGGCGGCCACCACGGCGGCCCCGGCAAGGTCCGTGTTGGCATCGTCCATCGCGCGGGCCGCAAGGTACGCCATGCCGCCGCCGCAGACCTCCGTGCCCCCGTCGATCCCGAACCTCCAGGCGTTGACGACCCGCTCGTTGTCAGCCTCCCCGTCGGGTATCTGGTGGTGGTCAAGTATTATCCAGGAATCGCCCAGCTCGCGGTCAAGCTCCGCCGCGAACCCGCCCCCGAGGTCGGTGATGATGTGCAGGTCGCGCGGGTCCGACTTTAGGGACGCTATCAGCCCGCCGCTGAACTCGTCTGCCGTCCTGGTGGCGTACCTTGTCCCCCTCCTTGAGAGGGCCTTTGTGATGATGGCCCCCGCCGCTATCCCGTCGCAGTCGGTGTGGGTGGTGACCCTGACTGACCTGCCGGCCCTCGTGCAGTCGGCCACCCTGTCCCTGACATATGAGAGAGACTCGTCCAGCTGCGCCATTACTCGAGCTGCGCCACGACTGACTTATATTTCCAAGTACCGGGTATCCTGCCTATCCTCTTGTAGTATACGGAGAGCCGGTGCACCTTTGCCTCGATCAGCTCCAGGGACCGGACGTTCCTCTTGTCCCCCTTGTTCTCCTTTAGGTGGCGCTGGAGGCCGACGGCCTTCCTCACCATGTTGTCAAGGTCCTCGGGCATCTCGGAGACGAGCCCCTTGTCGGCAAGCGTCTCGCCGATCCCCCTGCCGGTGATGACCCTGGCCAGCGGGACGGCGTGCTGGTCCCTCAGCCTGATCCCTATCTGGCTGGGGGTGAGCCCCTCCTTTGCATACTCTGTTATCATCTCCTCGATCCTGGCGGCATCGGGCACCTCCCACGCGGGTGCCCTTGGCTCGGCGGGCCTGATCGAGTGCGACTTGCCACGCCTGTGGGTGTGCATGCGTCCCATGGGGGGCGTGCCCCGGGGCAGCGGAATTAAACGTTTGTAGGCGTGGGGGCCGGCCACGCCTGCGATATGCGGACTTGATCCGTACGACGCGGCAAGGGTTAAATATCAAGGGTCAGGCAAGGGCCCCATGACGACTAGGACGCTCATGGCAGCTGTCATGCTGTCAGTAGTCTTCCTGGGTGCCGTAGGTTCCGCCGGCACCGCGTTCGCCGCATACCTTGGCAACGTGGGCGCAGGTGGCGAGACCGGCCAGAACACGCTGGAGGAGATACTAGAGATCCAGCAGAGGCGCATCCAGGCCGTGCAGGACAACCCCGGAGCGGGCTCTGGGACCCCATACCTTGATGCCGACGGCGTGGTGGGAGCCACGGTGATATCGGCGGCAGTCTTTGGCGGCATCGCCGGCGCCCTCTTCCTGAGGGGCAGGTCCGGCAAGTACGCCGCGATGGGCAGGGGCTGATCATCCCGCTCACTCCCTTTTTATCTCACCCCCTAGTGATACTGATCTCGCACATGGGGGCCCGGGAGGGAAATCTATATAACGCACCGCCGGGCCGGGGTGGCAATGGCTCTAGTGGAAGTCATCCTGAGCATCCTGTCGGCGCTGACAGGCCAGCTCGGACCCGGGTACGACCCCCTGTTCTACGACGTGATGATCTACATCTTTGGGACCATCATGTTCACCGTCTTCCTGCTGGGAATCATATCGTTCTGGCTGAGGGTTCACGGATGGGCGTACAAGGACAACAGGGAGAGATGGGTCGACGAGCTTGACAGGCACTTTGAGCGCGAGGGCATCGGCCTCATTCCGGACAACGGAAAGTACTGGTAGTCCCGCCGCCTTTTTCTTTTTTCACGGACGCCACGGCGTCCGTTCCGTCCCGCGCCAGGTCCTGGGGGGCGGGGGATCCCGGGACCAGGCTCCGGCCGGGATCCCCTAGCCGGACTCTGGCTCTGGATCCGGAGGGGCCCGGCCGGGCTAGGAGTCGGGGGGCAGAAAGTCGCGGTCCTCCGAGCTGTCAAACGCCTTTGTGGTAAAGACGGCCTTGTAGTGGAGCCCGTCCTGGAGCGGGTGCGAGATAAAGTGCGGGGACTCGGTGCCGTCCACGTAGATGGCCGACTTTGACTGCTCCATCTCCCGGAGCGGGAACTCCCACATCCACAGAAAGTGGCCTATCTCGAACGGGTACTCCTCGCTCCAGTCGGCGTGGATGGTCCCGCCCCCGGTGCTGTACATGGTCCTGTCGCAGGCGGGGCTCTCGCGGCCGATGCCCGGCGGGATCTCGACCCTCTCCCCGTCCACCTCCATCTCGAGGGTGGCCGTTATCCTGTGGGTGATCTGCCTGTCGTTGGTGCACGCGTAGAGGGGGTTGTCGGTGTTGAGGTAGCTCTGGACCGCCGTGCTCGCGAGACCGACCGATATGGCGATGACCGCCGTGATGCCCAGGAACTTGAGGGTCTTCTTGCGCTTTGCGGGGTCCCCCATCCCTGGCCATATCATGGATACGGGCCCGCCCGATATTCATTAAAGTCTTTTCGGGGGAGCGGCGCCTCCCCCCATCCATCCGGGCAAAAAAGGCGGCAAAATGGTAATCAGATTACCTGCCAGGGGCGAGTCGCAAAGGTGATCACATAGCCCACGCCGATGATTATCGACTGGTACGCGATGTTGGTGTACGGGATGGGCTTTATGATCGGCTCGCCGGCCACGACTACCGTCTGTCCCGGACCGAGCCCGGGGCCGACGGAGGCCACGTTCAGCTGGGTGTGCACATGGTACACGCCCGCCTCGAGGGCCTTTGCGCTCAGGGTGTAATCGAGCTGGTCGTTCCCTGAAATGTCAAAGACGTTCCCGGGGGGGTCCCTTGAGAGCATCTCCCACCTGTTGCCGGCGTTGGTCGACTCTGAAAAGATAGAGAGCCATCCGCGCAGGTCCCTCTCTACCAGGCTGGTGAGCGACCCGGACACTTCCAGGGTCTCCCCAGTCTGCAGTGACTGCCTGTTAAAGGTCTCACCCTCTATCTTGATGAAGCGGCTCTGGAGCTGGGCCTGGACCCCGTGCGCCTCGGCCCCGGGCACTATGGTCTCAACCCAGTTGAAACCCAAAGTCCCCAAAGCCAGCACCGCTGCCAGTCCCGCTGCCATGATCCTCTTTTCAGCCATCTGCCCGGCCCCGTGGACGTCTCGTTATATGTTTTACCTTGGCGGCGTGGATCGGGCAGGCACGGGCCATATCCTGCCCCATGCCTAGTGATTATCAGCATTGTTTATCATGGGTAGGAAAGATTTTGACGTGTAAGATATTCAATAAGGCGTATCTGAAATTGTAAATATTCCAAATATCTGTCGTATCTTGCGTCCGGTGTGGTTGCCACCAGCCATGATTTTGAGCTCTTGCTTTATATTCAAATGTCACGTCAACCCGCCCATGGCACAGATGCCAGCACTCATCCCAAAGGAGGTCGAGATCCAGAGACTCAAGAAGATCTGGCTCATCGTCATCGCCATGGGATCCACTGCAGCATCAGTCGAGGTAGACAACTTCGTAGACGGTTCTCTACACCAGACGTCCATCAGAGACAGTGCGTTCACACCGGCGCACTGGTGGCTCTACTCCCACTTCGTGGCCCTGCCACTGGGTTGGGGTGCGGCTGCCATCTATGATAGGAAGGTGCCCGTCCTGAGGGGCCCGAACAACTCGATGAACACCGGCCTCAAGATGACCATCCTTGGTTATCTTGCGACCATGTTCACGATCGGGGTCAACGAGATGTGGCACTTCTGGTTCGTGGAGGAGATCTTCGCGGTTCCGAACCACTGGATGTTCAACATGGGTGTCGTCGTGGCATTCATGGGTGCACTTGCCTACGTAGTCAGGGTTTACGCCCGGCTGGTAGAGCTCGGCGCCGAGACTCCGGGCGAGAACCCGTACGTCGCAGAGATGTACAAGATGGCCCTCGAAGGAAAGCTGTACAGCAGGTCCATACCTTAGGACCTGTGCTCTCCTTTTTTTCATTTTTCACCCACGCCTGGTGCCGCGCCCATGCCTGCCAGCCGTGCCTACCAGCCGTGCCTGCGTAGATCGCAGGTTTGCCAAATACCTAGGAAAGACTTAAAAGGATTAGTCCGGCCCCGCCCGTCGTAATGACTCTACCAAAGGGGTTCGGTTCCGGCGGGGCTGGGGGATCATCCAGCGCCGACGTGGAGCGGATGATTGGTCGACGCGTTGAGAACATGACGGGCCTGATTACTGTCTCATTCTGGGCAGCCTGGCTCGCGACCTTTGGCGGCACTGCCGCGGGGTACTTTTACTACCCCTGGGCATACCCGACGCCTAGCGGTCACTATGCGTTCATCGTGCTGACCATCATAGAGGCGATAGGGTACATCTTCTGTGTAAAGGTCATGGAAGAGGGCTCGAACAAGAACAGCAACGGGATCGTGGCAGGCAGCGTCGCAGGCGTGGCCGTGGGCACGATACTCATATCGCTCTTCGTAGGAAACAGCTAGGGTCCGCCCATCTGGGCCTGTTATTTTTGCCGCCTTCAGGGGTGCCTGTACGGGCGGGGTCCGGGCACGGTGCAGGCACGATCCAGGCACGGCCTAGGCACGATCTAGGCACGATCTCCGGCGCCCCCTAAAATCTTATATACCGACCCTCCCGCCCCCCGCCCATGGTCTGGTTGAGGCGATGTACCCACTACCTCTTCATCGTAGTGGTAGCAGTGAATTCCACGCTGCTCACCATCAACGCAGGGGACTACATCTTCTATACCGACTGGGCCTGGACATCGTTTACGGTATTCTCAATATCGCAAACCTTGATGCTCGTCGTGGGTGCCACATACTATCTCACGTTCACGGGCGTTCCAGGAACAGCTACGTACTATGCCCTGATCATGACGGTGTATACGTGGATAGCAAAGGGTGCTTGGTTTGCACTCGGCTACCCGTATGACTTCATCGTGACCCCGGTTTGGCTCCCGTCAGCAATGCTGCTGGATCTGGTCTACTGGGCGACGAAGAAGAACAAGCACTCGTTGATCCTGTTCGGGGGTGTACTGGTAGGGATGTCACTGCCCTTGTTCAACATGGTGAACCTGATAACCGTAGCAGACCCGCTTGAAACGGCATTCAAGTACCCAAGGCCCACGCTGCCGCCATACATGACGCCAATCGAACCGCAAGTAGGCAAGTTCTACAATAGTCCGGTTGCGTTAGGCGCGGGGGCAGGCGCCGTCTTGTCTGTGACAATGGCTGCGCTAGGCGTAAAGCTGAACACTTGGACGTACCGCTGGATGGCCGCATGGTCAAAGTGGGACTGACAGGCTCTTTTTTTATTTAAAGGCCCCGGGGGGACCCCTCCCCCGGGGATTAAAAAATACTATACGTCTTGTGATCTTTTCTTGCCCTCCCTGACAATATGCCGGATCGTGAGGCCCCCCCATGCAGTACCAGGTGCTCGGGGCCCCGAGGCCGTTCGTAAAGTGGGCCGGCGGCAAGAGGCAGCTCCTCCCCGTCCTGCAGGAGTCCCTGCCGGGCTCCTTTGGGGCCTACCACGAGCCGTTCCTCGGGGGAGGGGCCCTCCTCTTCCAGATGGTCTCGGCCGGCCACCGGCGGAGGTTCCTGGCCTCCGACCTCAACCGGGATCTTGTGGACGCGTACGTGGCGATCCGGGACAGGATAGACGAGATGGTGCGGTCCCTCGAGGCGCACGACGGGGCGTACCGGGACGACCCGTGCGGCTATTACTACCGGGTCCGGGACGCGAGCCCCCGGGGCGCCATAGCGAGGGCCTCGCGGCTCGTCTTTCTCAACAGGACCTGCTTTAACGGGCTGTACCGGGTCAACAGCAGGGGCAGGTTCAACGTGCCGCTCGGAAGGTACGCCAACCCCGCCATCGTCAACGAGGGGAACCTGCGGGCCGTCAGCGCCGCGCTCCGGGCCGGCCAGGTGGACATCAGGTGCCGCGACTTTGGGGCGGCCATCAAGGACGCCCGTCCGGGCGACCTCGTGTACCTTGACCCGCCGTACCAGCCGGTGGACGGGACCGGGTTCACCAGCTATACGAGCCGCGACTTTGGGATGGATGACCTCGGGCGGCTAGCAGAGGCGTGCCGCGAGCTTGACGGGCGGGGCTGCCTCGTGATGCTCTCAAACTCGGACTCGAGGGAGGTCTCGAGGCTCTTTCCGGGCTGGAGGATCCGGCGCGTCCGGGCCCGGCGGGCCATCAACTCGGACTCTGGGGGCAGGTCCGGCCACCGCGAGCTGCTCATCAGGAACTACTAGGTGGACCGGACGGAATTTGAATCCGCGACCCCCCGCGTGCAAGGCGGGTATACTACCAGGCTATACTACCGGCCCACGGGGCGCGGCGCCCCCGCCGATGATTTTAAGCTAAGGGTTTTATTGCCGGCGGCGGGGCACGGGGTCCATGGCACTGATGGAGTCGCAGGCGGCGCTCGGCAAGGGGGATGTTGCCCCCGACTTTGACCTGCCGGGCATCGACGGGGAGAGGCACCGGCTCTCCGAGTACTCTGCCCGCGGGTACCTTGTGATATTCATGTGCAACCACTGCCCCTACGTAAAGGCAAAGTCGGACGTCCTCAACGGGCTCCACTCGAGGTTCGGCGGCCAGATCGCCATGATCGGCATCAACAGCAACGACGCCGTAAAGTATCCGGACGACAGCTATGAGGCCATGAAGGCGACGGCGGCCGAAAAGGGCTTCAAGTTCGACTATCTGGTGGACGAGACCCAGGAGGTTGCCAGGGCGTACGGGGCCACGTGCACCCCGGACCCGTTCCTCTTTGACTCTGAGAGGCGGCTCGTCTTCCACGGCAGGCTTGATGATGCCATGAAGCCGGGGGACGCGGCGACGGAGGAGACGATGGCCGGGAACATACAGAGGCTGCTTGACGGCCGGCCGATCGAGAAGGACTTTGACCCGTCGATAGGCTGCTCGATAAAATGGAAGGCTTAAAAGGCTCGCGGGGGAAGGATCCCCCATGGGCTCGTAGCTCAGCTTGGCTGGAGCGTTCGACTGATAATCGAAAGGTCATGAGTTCGAATCTCATCGGGCCCACCACGGATACACGGGGGGACCCCCCCTGACGTTCACGCATGTCGGGCGCCCCGAGATGGCCGTCCCAAGGTTGTCCTACAGGAACGGGAGGCACTACGAGCATGACGGGCAGCGGTACAGCAGCGTCACCGAGGTGCTCGGGATATTGTCCCGGGAGGGGCTGGCCGCGTGGAGGGAGGGGCTCTGCGCCAGGCTGGGGAGGGAGGCCGGGATGGCCGAGGCAAGGAGGATAAGCGCCGGCTCGTCGGCCGTCGGCAGGTCGCTGCACAAGATGATAGAAAAGTACGTGGGCAACGAGGACCCGGGGGATGACCCGGAGGGGCTCGAGGTCTCCGCAAGGTCGCTGCTCGGGGCGGCCATGCCGTACCTGTCCAGGATTGACAACGTGGCGGCCCAGGAGCTCCCCATGCTGAGCCGGAGGTGGAGGGTGGCCGGGACCGTCGACTGCGTCGCCGAGTACCTCGGGAGGCCGGCCATAATCGACTTTAAGAACTCGCGCCGCCCAAAGCGCCGCGAGTACCTCGAGGGCTATATGCTGCAGACGGCCTGGTACTCGATGATATGGGAGGAGAACACCGGGCAGCGGATAGACGACCTGGTGGTGGTCGTCTGCAACTGGGACATGACGGTCGACGTCGCGTGCGGCAGGAGGGCCGCCTACGAGGCGGGGGTCGAGGACGTGGTGGAGAGGTGGAGGGCCGAGCGGGCCGGTTCCGGCGGCGAGTCAGGTTAATAGTCGGGTGCGCCATATGCGCCACCGGATGGGGATACGGCGCACGAGGCGGGGCAGGTCCGGGAGGGACGATCCGCGGGACGATCCGCGGGACGATCCGCGGGACGATCCGCGGGACGATCCGCGGGACGGGGCCGCCAGAAAGGCCGAGCGCCTCTGCGAGACGGGCCGGTTCGAGAGTGCCCTTGAGATCTGTGAAAGGGAGCTCAAGTCCGGGGTGCGGCTGCCATGGGTCTTTACGGTAAAGGGGCGCTCGCTGGTGGGCCTCGGGAGGGCCAAGGACGCGCTGCGCGCGGCCGACCTCGGGCTGGAGGAGCACCCGGGCAACCCCGGGCTGCAGGAGGTCAGGGCCGCCTCGCTCCTCTCCATGGGAAAGAACAAGCAGGCTGCCAGCTCCATCAACGAGTCGATCACGTCGGAGCAGGCGGGCCCGGGATCGCTGAACACAAAGGCCGGCGCCCTGCTTGGGCTCAAAAAGTACAGGGAGGCAGTCGAGTGCGCCGAGGACGGCCTCCGGAGGGCCGCCTCCGGCGGGGGCTCGCGCGCGGCCGTCTCGGCCCTCCACAATACCAGGGCGATGGCGCTTGAGAGGATGGGGAGGCACGAGGAGGCGCTCCAGGGCTATGCGCAGTCCGCCGAGGCCGACCCCACGACGGCCGACCCCCTCATCAAGGCGTCCCGCCTGGCAGGCAGCATCGGGATGCTCAGCGAGTCGTACGAGATCTGCAGGAAGGTACTCCGGATAGCGCCGAGGGACCACGGGGCCCGGGTGATGATGGCGGCCCTGACGGCCCAGATGGGCGACCCAGAGGGGGCGATCCGGGCCTGCGAGTCCGTGCTGGCCGAGGATCCGGGCAACAGGAACGCGCGGGTCGCAAAGGCCAGGGTCGAAAAGCTGATGAGGAACCCGGGGTACCTGGCGGAGGTGGCCCGGATAAAGAGGGAGGCGGCAGGCCTTGGGTGAGGCGGTCCGGGGACGGCGCGCGGCGGTCCGAGTGAAATGATTTCGGGATAGCACGTAGCGATCCGGCCCTGTGAAATGATTTCGGGATAGCACGTAGCGATCCGGCCCTGTGAAATGATTTCGGGATAGCACGTCGATCCGGCACTGTGAAATGATTTCGGTATAGCAGACCCGGCAACCGGGAGCTTGAGGGGATGAGGTCGGATCTGATGGGCGCGTCCGCGGCGGCCTGACCTGCCGCGCCCTAGCCCGCCGCGCCCTGGCCCGCGGCCCGGGCCGTCCCGGACCACCTCACCAGCTCGCCAAGCGATGATGCCCCGAGATCGCACCCCGGGATGCCGCCCGTCCCCGGGCCGCAGAGCGCCAGCCTCATGAACGGGGACCTCTTGCGCGCCGGACCCGCCGCGTCGGCAAAGAGCCTGGCGCCCTCTGTGGTCGACGAGAACGCGGCGACGAGCAGCAGCCCGCCCCTCCTCTTCCAGACGCGGCCTATTATCCTCCCAAGGTCGGTGTCAAGAAGCCCGTCGGCGGCGCCCGACAGGTCCCCGACGCACCACGTGCTCCAGCCGGACGCGCGGTATGCCGCGGCGGCCGCCTCTGCATCAAGCGCCGCGTCGGGATCCGTCGCCGCCACGAGCGCCCCGAGGGACGGGTCCGGGGCGCCATCCACCAGGCGCAGCGATCCTGATATCGACTGGCGCATCAGCCCCCTCTCGGCAGATCCTATCTTGCCCTCCTCGTAGAGCTCCCCGACGCCGCGTATGGCAGGCTCCACCACCTCGAGGACCAGCCTTGCCGGGTCGGCGCCCGACTGGAGGCAGTCGCGGACAAGGGCGCCTGCATCACCCAGGTCCGAGACTAGGCGCATATAGTCGTCGGCGGCCCTGAAATAGTCGTCCGGGAACCCGTACGTCGAGCGGCCCGGGGCCAGGGTCCAGAGGATGGCCCCGCCGGCGCCCCTCCTCCTGAGGAACCCCTCGGAGGCGAGCCTGTCAAGGTGCCTTGCCATGGTTATCCGGCTGACCCCGACCCGGCCCGCAAGCTCGGTGCCGGGCATGCCGTCAGAGTCCCGGAGCGCCTCTGCCACCATGCCCCTTATCTGGCCCGCCGTGTACCTTGCCAACGCCCGTGCGTGGGGACGGGCGTGTATAAATCGGTATGAGTCCGGGACGCTGCCGGGCGGCCTGCAGGCGTGCCGGCCGCTCCCCGGCGCCCGGGCCCCGCCCCGTCAGGCATAAATCGCTTGCAAAGCGTTAAATAGTGGTACCCCGGCGTACCTTACCGTATGCCCAAGGAAGGCTTCAAGTCGATAACGGTCTCGGAGAGCGTCTATGACCGGTTCTACGACACGTACGCAAAGAGCAAGAAGGCCCTCTCAAAGAAGGGGGTCAACAGCTTTGCCGGCTATGTGACCTACATGCTAGAGGACGCCATGGAAAAGGACCGCATCCTGGCCCGGCACGCCCCCCTGATGGAGAGCATATCGGTGGACGGCGAGATGATAGTCATAAAGGACAACGGCAAGAAGAGGATCGCCGAGGTCACCGTCCGGAACGACAAGCTCTACTGCCAGCTCTGCGAAAAGGGCGACTGCGTCCACATCGGGTTCGCGTTCTCGCTGCCCGAGGTCCACGAGGCAATGTCCTCGCGGGGCGTCAGGAACCCCCGCTGATGGAGGGGGCGGGATTCGAACCCGCGAACCCCTAAGGGACCGGATCTTAAGTCCAGCGTCTCCACGGGCCTGGCGGCCCACTTTGGCCGGGCTAGACTACCCCTCCGGGGGGGCCGCCCCGGGCGCGCCGATTTAACTCTAAGGAATGAGTTATAAGCAAACGGGGGGCCCGCCATGTCGTGCTTCGGTAGCTCAGCCTGGTAGAGCGTTACCTTGGTAAGGTAAAGGTCGCGGGTCCGGATCCCGTCCGAAGCTCTACACCCCTGGCGGGCGCGGCCCGTTCCCGTGCCTAGGGATGTGGGCGCAGGTTTATAATCGAATTTTGCCACCACCGGATCATGCGGTACGTGGCTGCCGTCCTGCTGGTCCTGGCCGCCCCCCTGGTCCTGGCCGTCCCCATGCACGCCCACGGGGCCGACCTCGTGGTGGCGGGGCGGGATGCGGGCTCGGAGGTCTCGATATACCTGGAGGACGGCAGGGCCACGTACGAGGCCAGGGTCGGCACCGGGCTTGACGCGGTCAGCCTGGAGGGCGGGGCCGACCTCGCGGTGCGGGGGTACGGGTTTGTCATATCGGACAGGGACGGCGGGTTTGTCGCCGCCGTAAAGAACGAGGGGGCGGGGTACATCGTGACGGCCCGGATGGACATCGGGCGGGATGTCGTGGTAAAGAGGTACGTCGTCGGCGGCGGGACGGGCGGCGGCCCGGCCCTTGATACTGCAGAGGAGGCAAAGCGGCTGCTGGACGAGGCTTTGGCAAAGCTTGAGCGCGTCAACCGGGACCTTGACGGGACGGCCGGCAAGAACATTGATCTCACCTACGAGGAGTACAAGGACCAGTCCTATGACCGCGACCTTGGCAAGGTGCCGGACATCAAGGTGGTGGCCAAAAAGGCCCCCTCGCTGCGCGTCTTTGTCACGGTGGCGGGGCAGGTCGAGTGGGGGCACGAGCTGCGATACAACGTAAAGGTGACCGACTCTGGCCGCTCGGAGTACCTGCAAGAGTTCGCCTCGTTCGTAGGCGAGCCTATCCAGGGGGCGAGGGTGCAGAGCGTGGTGACCGACGCGTACGGCAAGGTGGTAAGCAGGCTGTCGGGGACCGTCGATGATGAGGGCAACTGGGAGGGGGACGGCCACGTCATCGAGGACAACTCGGCCTCGCACAGGCCGCACGTCATCACGGTGACGGCCACCTCGGTGTCGGACGGGACGCAGCTGTCCGACTCTGCGACGGCCGAGTTTTACTCTGTGGCCGAGGCCGAGAACAACTCGCCGCCCGTGGCGATACTGAAGCTGAATGGCTCTGGCGTGGAGGGGATCCCGATCCCCCGCGAGGCGCCCAAGGATGTGGATAAGATCGAGCCCAAGGAGGCGGATGGGTGGCCCAAGGTGGAGTACTACTCCAATAATTGCCTGCTTGCCAACCTGACAAATTCGGCCGGGCTTAAGCCGGTGGGTATCAACGAGGATTTCGGCATCGTGCTTAGCGGCAATGGGATGGACAACCTCCAGTGCAGCATCAGGGAGGGCGTAGAATTCAAGATGGATAGCGGCTCGATAAAGTTCAATGATGAAAATGATACTCCCATGCGCTTTACATTCAACATCGGGGGTATAGATATACGTAACTTTAACAGCAGTGAGGGGTTCAAGTATAAGGCCGGTGTGCCGGAGATCGGTACAAAGCTCTTGGCCCTGTTACTGCTTGGCGGTAGTGAGAACGATACGCTGGCTATGTCTAGGACTATAAATGCCGCCAGTGGCCACGAGGTGACGGTATCTGCGCCTATGGGATATGGTGGGAAGAAACTGCTTGAAAAACTTGCAAGCGATGAGATACTGACATTTAACAAGAGCAACGCGGTAAACGAGGATGGATATGTTTTCATAGCGAATCCAACTGGTTTCGAAAATCTGCTGACAGACAGCGTCAACGACAAATTCATGTATCCCAAAAAGAGCCTTACCCTTGTCGGCAGCGACAGCTATGACCCGGACAACCACGATCTGAGGCTCAGGTGGTCCATCTATGGCCAGGACAGGGATACACCTAGACTGGATATAAAAAAGCCGGAGGACTTGTTCAAGGCTCCCAATGATAAAGCTACGTACCTTGAACTGGGCAAAGTATACGAGGCGGTCAACCCGTACAGAGGTATGAAGGGCGCCTCCGAAAAGACGCTTGAGATGGAGTTCGCCCGCGCCGAGGATAAAAAGAGGGTTTGCTTCCAACTGGACGTCCGGGACACCCTGGGGGCGAGAGACGTCACCATACTCTGCGTCGATCTAGTCCCCCTTAAACCGGCATCCTGAATCCAGTCCCGGCGCTCACTCATCGGCGACGGCCTTGAGTATATCGACGCCGTTCTCCTTCCTCATCAGTGCAACCTGCATGCCCATCCACGTCACCTCGTACAGCCTGCCCTCGACCATGTCGGCCCCCTTGTAAACCAGAACCTCCTTGCCGTCCCTGATCGTGGTATAGACGGGCGTCGCCGGGACGCGGACGGCGGTGCCCCCGCCGCCATGGTTTGACAGATTCATGTCCAACCCGTCTTTTGGATCCGTGACCCTCGTCACGCCCCCTCCGGCATCCCCCGTCCCGGCTCCCACGACCCTGCTGCCCGGCCGTGCTCTAAAAACATTTCATATCTCACGCCTGGCCTGCCCATCCGGCGGCCCACACATGCCCTGATCCGGCCCCCCGTGCCCGTGCCTGATCGCGGCCCCCTTGATTGGTTTAAATAGGAACGATCCGGCCCGGCCCCCATGGCAAGCGTAGTGGACGGATGGCCCGTCTGGATACCCCTCATTGTCGGGCTCGCACCAGGCCTGGTATACTGGCTGGCGATCACGGCAAAGAGGAACTAGTCCGGCAGGTCTGATCGCTGTTTTGGCGCGGGGATGCGCGCCCCATATAAGGGGCCTCGTACAAGCCGCGCCCATGATATGGGGAGCCGTGGTGGTCGGCATTCTGGCGATAGCCGGGGCCGCGCACGCCCAGGAGTACCTTGACACCCTCCCCACCCTCACGGTCCAGATAGTCGAGGGATCCCAGTACGTCTAT
This sequence comes from Nitrosopumilaceae archaeon, assembly GCA_900620265.3. Lineage (GTDB taxonomy): Archaea > Thermoproteota > Nitrososphaeria > Nitrososphaerales > Nitrosopumilaceae > Nitrosopumilus. The sequence goes on from UYNY03000040.1 coordinate 16,467, forward strand.
GTCGAGGACGGGTACGCCGTCATGGCAGGCGAGGTCGAGAACACCGGCATGTCCCCGGTGGCCGACGTGCGCATACAGGCAAGCTTCTTTGACGCGACGGGGGCGCTCCTCGAGGTGGCAGAGGGCGGGACGGCCCTCGACGTGATACCTGCCGGCTCAAAGTCGCCGTTTGCCGTGCGCACGAACGGCACCATAGACGGCGTGACGGACGCGTCGGCGCGCTTTGCCACCGGCTTCAAGGCGTCTGCCGACAAGGCGGGCCTGCTTGCAATATACAGCACGGACGTCGACCACGGGGAGTCGTTCCGTGCCGCCGGCGAGGTGAGGAGCGGCGGGGCGCCCGAGCGCGACGTGCGCGCCCACGCGGCGCTCCACGACGGGTTCGGCCGCGTCCTCCGCGTCCACACGTTCGAGCTCGGCGACATGCTGCCAAACTCCAGGGCACAGTTCGAGGTGGACGGCCTTGCTGACACGCGCGGCGCCTCGCTGGTCCTGTACGCGGAATCAGAGTCATCGTACGCCCCCGGCAGGGCGCTCGTCGAGGTGCCGGCCCCCGGCCCGAGCGGCCACACCTCGTCGGCCCGGATAACTGACGTATCGGTCGACGGGGCCGGGCCCGACGGCACCGTGCAGGAGGGGACGATCGCCACGATCACCGCCGACGTCGAGCATACGGGCGGGCCGGCCACCGGCTACAACGTCTACGTGCAGATAAGCGAGTCCGAGCGGGGGGCGGCGGGCACCCTAAAGTACATCGTGTATGTTGACGGCGAGACCGGGCGCCTTGGCAGCGACGGGTCGGTCTCCGTCGAGTGGGTGGCGGACAGGACCGGCCTCTTCAACGTCGAGACGTTCATCTGGGACCCGTCCGGGATCCCGCTCGGGAACCAGGGGCCGCTGCTCTTCTTCCCGGTGGGCTAGATGGGGACGGCGGCTCTGGGCGGCACGTTTGACGGGATACACAGGGGGCACCTGGCGCTCATCGGGCGGGCCCTCGAGATATCTGACGGGATCATCATCGGGCTTGCAAGCGACGTCCTTGCAAAGAGGCGCGGCAAGGCGCCCACCATGCCGTACGAGGAGAGGCTTGAGGGGCTGCGCCGCGCAGTCGACTCCGAGTTCCCCGGGGCCACCTATGAGATAGCCAGGCTCGATGACATATTCGGGCCCGCCGTGCTGGATGGGCGGGTCGACGCGCTCGTGGTCAGCGAGGAGACGGCGGGCGCCGGGGACGACCTGAACCGCCTCCGCGCTACGAGGGGCGTCCGGCCCGTCAGGGTGGTCGTGGTGCCCATGGTGGCCGCCGAGGACGGCTCGCCCATATCCAGCACCCGGATCCGGGCGCGCGAGGTGGACGCCGAGGGAAGGTTGACAGGCGGCGGGGCAAATGTTGAGCCGGGCGCCTAAGTGCGCCGCCCGCGTCATCCGCCCATGCTCGATGCCATGCTCAGGACCGCCGCCGGGGACGTGTCCTGGTACGCCGGCGGGCTGCAGCCGGACGTCCTTGCCGCCTGGTACGAGAGGATCATCGCCGACACGGTCGAGATGGCCCCGCCCTGGCTGGCCGACAAGGTCTCGGTGAGGCAGGATCCCGTCCTGCCCATGAGGTTCTCGCTTGACATCTCAAAGAGGGCCGTCAGATACTTTATGGTCGCAGTCGATAACAACCTGGAGAGGATGCCCTACACGACCGGGCTCTACTTTCTAAAGGTGCAGGAGGAGCTTGCCTCCGAGATGGACCGCTCCCTAGTATAGCCTCAGTCTATATGCGGGCGGGCGCGGCGGCGCCGCATGGCGGGCAGGGAGGACAGGCCAAAGTGGGTCTCAAAGAGGGTCAGGGGCAAGGGATCCACAAAGCCGCCCGGCAAGGGATCCTTCAAGGGATCGGCCAAGGGATACCCCAAGGGCCGCAGGGGGCCCGGCAGGGGGCCCGGCGGGGACGGCGGCGGGGAGCGCGACTATGGCGGAAGATACGGCGGCAAGCACGGCGGCGGGGACCGCGGCGGGGACCGCGGCGGCGGGCGGGGCCGCGACTATGGGCGTGATGATAGGCGCGGCGGCCGGGATCATGGCCGGGACCGCGGCGGGGACCGCGACAGGGATCGTGACAGGGGCCCGCGCGGAAAGGATTACGGAGGGCGCGGCGGCCGCGATTACGGCGGTGGCCGTGGCCGCGACTATGGGCGTGATGATAGGCGCGGCGGCCGGGATCATGGCCGGGACCGCGGCGGGGACCGCGACAGGGATCGTGACAGGGGCCCGCGCGGCAGGGATTACGGTGAAAGGCGCGGAGGCCGGGATCATGGCCGCGACCGCGGCGGCGGGCCGCGCGGCGGATCACGCGGCGGACCGCGCGGAGGCCGCGACCGCGGGGGCTGGGACGGCGGCCCGCGCGGCCGGGACCGCGGCGGGGGATACGGGGCAAAGCGCGACTATGGAAGGCATGATGGAAGGCGTGATGAAAGGCGCGGCCGGGACGAGGGCCGCCCGGGCTGGCGCGACGCCCGCGGCCCAAAGCGCGGCGCCTGGCGCGACTCTGGACAGAAGGGCTGGCACGACGCCCGGCGTGATGCAAAGCGCGATGCCCGGAGGGATGCCCGGCGCGACGAGCTGCTCGATGATCAGCGGGATGATCGTCAGGATGATCCGCGCGGTGATCCGCGCGGTGATCGGCGCGATGATCCGCGCAATACCGCACGCGATCAGGAGGGGGGCCGCCCCGAGACCGGCGCCGAGGGCCCCTGCTCCTACTGCGGGTACAGGAACCCGAGGGCCCTCGTGCGCAGCGGCGGCCAGACCCTCTGCCTCAACTGCGACGCCACCGGGGCCGCCCGCCCCCGCAAGGAGCACCGCTTTCCAAGATAACTTGAAATTGGACGCCCCCGCCGCCCCCGCATGGACAGCGACCACAAGGGGATAGCCGCCTCGCTGATCGCCATAGTGGCGATCGCCACGGCCTACGGCTTCCTATCCCTTTGAGAGGACGATGTGCGGCCCGTCGGCGTCCGCCCCGGCTAGCCGGTGCCGCCCGTCGAATATCGACTGGAAAAAGTCGGCAAGCTCCCCGGCCTCCACCCCGCCGCGCATCAGGATGCTGTGGGCCGAGCCGTCCTGCAGCCCCACGACCACCTCCTCCCCGATGACATCGAGGATCGATGATATCCCCGGGCCCCGGCCCCCCGCCAGCCCGGCCAGCTTTTGCGCCTCGTACTTGTCGGCGCACTCGATGCGGGCCATCACCCGAACATGTAGCTTCCCAGATCCGGCCGGATCTCCTCCCTCCTGGCGCGGTGCTCCTCGAGGAACCCGTTGGCCTTCTCGATCAGGATCTGCTTTAGCTCGCCCGTCAGCATCCTGCCGGACGCGTACTCCTCGCGCAGCCGCTCCAGCTTCGAGTCGTCCGGCTCGAAGAGGAACCTCAGATACTGGAACGAGACGTCCACGTCGGGGTCGCCGCCGAGCCTGCGGTGCTCTGCCACGTCCGTCCTGCCGCCGGAGAAGGCCCTCTTTTTTATCTTCTTCTCGACCGTCCTTGGATCGTCAGATAGCAGTATCGCGTCGTCCCCCGACGATGACATCTTGCCGCCGCCGCCCCCGAGCCCCGGCATCATCATGCTGTGGATTAGCGCCGGCTTTGGCTTTCCGAGGACGGGCGCCACGTCGCGCGTCAGCCGAAAGTGGGGGTCCTGGTCGACGCCGAGCGGTATAAGCACGGGCGCGTCCTCGATAAAGCACGGCGCCGACTGGAGCGCCGTATAAAATATCATCCCGATGTTCGTCTCGCCGGTGAACCCGAACGTGGCCTTTGTGCTCGAGAACGTGATCTTTTTGGCGACGCGCGCCGCGATCGGATACAGCGCCGCGATGTCCCTGGTATCTATCATTATCCTGGTACGGTCGGGATCAAAGCCGAGCGCCGCAAAATCCAGCGCGTTGTCCAGCGCGTGCCCGCCGGCCTCCTCGAGGGTCAGCCCCGGCTTTGCAAAGAACTTTTCATCGTCGGTCAGCTGGAAATAGACAGTCGCGCCGAACCTCTCCTGCAGCCACCTTGCCAGTATCCACGGGACCAGGTGCCCGATGTGGGTGGTCCCCGACGGCCCCCTCCCCGTATACATGAAGAACCTGCCGCCCCCCTCGGCCGTCTTCAGTATGGCGTCAAGGTCCCGGTGCGAGAAGAATATCCCCCTGTCTATGAGGTGGTGGGACCCGCCGGCGGCGCGGGCCAGCCTCGCCCGGACATCCCCGGTCATCCTCCTGACCCCGAACCGCTCGACCAGCCTGTCATAGTCGATGACCCCCTCCACCTTCCACGGGGTTACCGTAAAGTCGTCCACAAGCCGGCCCCGGGCGCGGGGCATAAAAAGGCGCTTCCCTGCGGCCCGATCCAAGGCTTAAAAAACGACCCCCCGTATGGGGCGCGGCATGGTGCTGCACGATATCGAGAGGAGGATGCTCGGGGCGCTCGGCTCGCCGTCCGACCCCGACCGCATATGCGAGGAGACGGGCCTCTCGCCGGACCAGGTCCGGCGCGGCATGGAGTGGCTAAGGCACAAGGGGCTTGCCGAGATATCCGAGGAGAGGACGGAGGTCGTCTCGCTCGGCAGGAACGGCCTCGAGGCGCTAAAGAAGGGCATGCCCGAGAGGCGCCTTGCCGAGCTGCTCGGCGCGGGCCCCATGGAGATGTCGCGCGTGCAGGAGGAGCTTGGCGCCGCGTTCGGCCCGGCCGTCGGCAGGGCGCGAAAGTCCGGCTGGCTGTCCTCAAAGGGCGGCATGATCTCGCTGTCAGGCAGGCCCGGCGAGATACCGGGCGAGGAGGCGCTCGCCGCCATCGGCGCAAAGAGCGTGCCGCGCGGCTCCGTACCCGGGATAGAGCCGCTGCTTGACCGGCCGGGGTTCATCACCGCGGGGCACGAGTCCTCGTACTTGATATCTATCACCGATGCGGGCAGGGAGGCCGCCGCCTCGCGCGGGGAGGGCGGCGCCATCGACGTGGAGGCCGACGCGCCGCGCGTCTTTGCGGCAAGGCGCCACCCGCTGCGGGAGGTGATGTCCGAGGTGCGCGAGGCGTTCGTGGCGCTCGGGTTCGAGGAGGTGCGCGGCCCGCAGGTCCAGTCGAGCTTTTGGAACTTTGACGCGCTGTTCACGCCGCAGGACCACCCCGCCCGCGAGCTCCAGGATACCTTCTACCTTGACGGCATGGGGCCCGGCGGCGACATCGCGACGGCCGAGCAGAAGAAGAGGATCACCACCTCGCACAGGAAGGGGTGGAGGTACGAGTGGGACGAGGGCGAGTCAAGGCGCATGTTATTGAGGACGCACACCACCTGCGTGACGGTCCGCCACCTGGCAGACGGAGCCGGCGACGGGCGGTTCTTCTCGCTCGGGCGCGTCTTTAGGAACGAAAAGCCCAGCTACCGCCACCTTGCAGAGTTCCACCAGGTCGAGGGGGTCGTCGCCGAAAAGGACGCCTCGCTGCGCGGCCTGATGGGGATCCAGCGCGAGTTCTACAGGAGGATGGGGCTGCCGAGGGTGCGGTTCTGGCCCACGTACTTTCCATACACGGAGCCCTCGCTCCAGTCGATGGTATACGACGAGGGGCGAAAAAAATGGGTCGAGCTCTTCGGGATGGGCGTGTTCAGGCCCGAGGTGACGCGCCCGCTCGGCATATCAAGGCCGGTGCTCGCATGGGGCGGCGGCCTCGAGAGGGTCGCGATGCTAAAGCTCGGGGTGGACGACGTGCGCGAGTTCTATGGCAACTCGCTGGGGTGGCTGCGGTGCCGGTAGTATCGCTCTCGTACGGCCGCCTGCAGGAGCTCACCGGCGCCCCGCGCAGGGAGATCGAGGCGTCCCTGCCGCACCTGGGGCTTGACATCGAGGGGGGCGGTGATGACACCGTGCGCGTCGAGTACAGCCCCAACAGGCCCGACTATTCGACAGAGTACGGCGTGGCCCTGGGGCTGCAGGGGCTGCTCGGGACGGCGGAGGGGCCGGTACCCCTCGAGGCGGCGCCGTCCGGCCGCCGGATAACGGTAAAGCCGGCAGTCTCAAAGGTGCGCCCGTTCATCACAGCGATAGCGGCGACCGGCGGGCGCGTCGACGACCTGCTGCTGGCGCAGCTCTCGTCGCTGCGCGAGGGGCTTGACGCGGGGCTCGGGCGCGGGCGCGTAAAGTCGTACGTCGGGCTGCACGACCTAAGGTCGCTGCGCTTTCCGCTGATGTACGGGAGCGCCACGCGCGGCCACAAATTCGAGCCGGCCGGCGGCAAGGAGGCCACCGTCGCGGACATGCTGGCGGATACAGAGTACGGCGCAAGGTACGGGTTCCTGCTCGGGGCCGGCTCGCGCGTGCCCGTCCTGCTTGACGCGGCGGACAGGACGGTCTCGCTGCCGCCCGTCGCCGGATCCTCGCGCACGGCCCCGAGGGCCGGCACGCGCGGGCTGCTTGCCGAGGTCACGGGGCTCTCAAAGCGCGGGGTCGAGGACGTCCTTGCGGTCGTCGCGCTCGTGCTCGCGTCGGCGGGCTTCAAGCTCGAGGCCGTCGATATCTCGGGGGTGCGCAACGCGGCGCCCGACCTTGCGCCGTCAAAGATGAGGGTGCCGGCCGAGTACGTCTGCCGGGCGCTCGGGCTCGAGATCCCCGCAAAGCAGATGGTCTCGTGCCTGGCAAGGTGCCGCATAGGTGCCGAGGCGTCAGGCGGCTGGCTCGAGTGCATGATCCCGCCCTACAGGTTTGACATACTGGGGCCTGCCGACATCGCGGAGGAGGTGGCACTCGGGCTTGGGATAGGGTCGCTAAAGCCGGTGCTCGCCCCCACGCCCGTGACTGGGCGCGCCGACCCGGCCACGCGCGTGCTGCGCACGATATCCGAGACGCTGACGGGGCTCGGGTATTCAGAGGCGCTCAGCCCCTGCCTTGCGACGGAGGTCCAGCTGTACGGCGCGGACGGCAGGGACGCGTCGGCGGCCGTGCGCGTGCTGGAGCCGGAGGGCGAGGGCGCCGTCCTGCGCGACTCGCTGCTGCCGGGGCTGCTCGCGTGCCTCTCATCGAACATACACGAGCCGTACCCGCAGAGGATCTTCGAGACGGGGACCGTCTTTGCCGGGGACGGCCACGTGACGGAGTCAGAGCGGCTCTGCTGCGCCGTCTCGCACGGCGGCGCCTCGTACACGGAGGCAAAGTCGGTGCTGCAGGCGGTCGCCGCCTCGCTCGGTGACGCGTGCGCCACGAGGGCCGCCTCGGTCCCGTGGATGGAGCCCGGGCGCTCGGCCGAGATACTGGTCGGTGGCGCGACGGCGGGGTTCATCGGCGAGATATCCTCAAGGGAGCTTGCGAGGCTGCGCCTGCGCGAGCCGGTCGCCGCGTTCGAGCTGTCGACGGGCGGCTGGCTAGAGGCGGCGCGGTCGGCGGGCAGGGCTGCCGGCAAGGCGGCCGGCAAGACGGCCGGCAAGACGGCCGGCAGGGCAAGAAAGGCGCCCGGCGGGAAGGCCGGCGGGAAGGCAGGCGGGAAGACCGGCAGGAAGCCCGGCAAGGCGGCCGGCAGGGCGGCGGGGCGCAGGGCAAAATAACGGGCCGGGACTTGACTGCCCCCCGAACCGGGCCCGTGCGGCCGTCATGGCGCGGCGGGGGATCGCGCGGAATCCCGGCCCCTGATCAGGCCCTGCGCCGCGAACTCTGCACGGATCTAGTCTGATATCAGATCGCCAATGTATCGGTAGGCGGGTGCTTCCGGTACGCAATTTTCAAAAAGTGAACAAAACGTATTTGTTCTGAGCCTGATTGTGACGGATCACTATTCGACAGGATTAAATCAGACCTCTACGGGGCGCGCCCGTTGGCTGACGGGACACCCTGGGAGGATCTGATAGGTATGTTATGGCCCGATCTTGTCGGGGTATTCGGAATAAGTGGGACGTTCGGAATACCCGTCTACATATACCTCAGAGGCCGCCGCAGTGACGGCAAGATTCGGAGGCAGATTATCGGATTCATGCTTGACTGGCTGGAGGACTGTACCCACTATAGGAGATACAGCGCTGGAGACGCCAAGATCCGGCTGTTAAAGACCCTGGTCGAAAAGCGTGACGCCTCCTATGACCTCCTGTTGACCCACGCCCAGGCCTTTGCAGTCAACTCTGTCACTGAGATGGTTGACACCCTGCGGGCAATCCGTGCTCACTTTGACATCCTTTCGGAAAGACCAGACGACGCCAGCCAGAACGTAGCCTTCAACGAGCACGTAGAATACATAAAGCAGTATCTACATGACGCGTACCCGCGGGAGTACCGGGATTTCCGGCTCAAGCTGGAGGAGCGGAGGGTAACACAGAGGTGGGGCTTCCAGTGGTCGATAGCCTCTAGTGATCCTCCCGACCCCTGATCAGGCCCTGTGCTGCGAACTCTGGATAGTCCCAATACACCTGCTTTAGGACGGTCATGAGTGAGAGCCCCTGCAGGTGCTTTATCAGCTTCTGCATGTCCTCCAAAAACCCCTTCTCCCTTTTTAGCTCCTTGTATTCCTTGGACGCCTCGACGGAGAGGCGGTACTTTTTGAACTCTGTGCCGCTCTTTTCGTCCCGTATCTCAATGAGGTGCCCGTCTCGTACGGCCGCATCAATGCCGTCCGCCAGCTCCTGGCTGTACGGCCCAAAGTGGTTCGGTTTCCAGTCGGTGTAAAACCCGTATTCGTCCACCACCGGGTACTTTTGGTATATGTAGAACCCGTATTTCTGTATGCGCGTCCTGCCGCCTATTGTCTGATCCTGTATTATGAGCAACAGGCGCCGGTCGCACCCCGTACCCTCCATGAGTCGATCTTCACCTGATACTGTATTAATGTTATCGGTAGTATATAAGGCGTTTATGTCGAGCCTGTCCCCGCCCACGCTCGATCCCGACTCTCAGATCCCGCCCTGCTACGCCTACCAAAATATGGGGCGGCTTTTCCCCAGACGTCGTGATCACGAGGCGGGCCGTGCCGGGGGACGTCGGGACGGTGCGCCGGATATGCCGCCGGATATACCCGCGCGGCGACTATGTCGAGGACGCGCTCGGCTCGTGGATCCGCGCAGGATCGCTCTACGTGGCAGAGGAGGGCAAGATGCGCGGCATCTTTGCACTTCATATTGAGGGGGACGCGGCCTGGCTGCACGGGGCGCGCGTCGACCCCGGGTTCCAGGGGATGGGGCACGGCACCGCCATGTACCTGGCCGCCGAGGGGCTGGCGCGCGGGGCCGCCCGCATGAGGGCGTTCGCGGCGCCGCGCGGGTCCCGCATACTTGAAAAGCTGGGGTACCGCAGGATTTCATCGGTCGGCGCGTTCGTGGCGGGGGACGGCGCGGAGCCTTCCTGGGACGGGTTCTCCGGCCCAGAGTATGATCCGGGGATATCCGTGATGGACTCGTGGATGATGGTGCGCGGCGGGATGGCGCTCTCCCTCGGATCGCTGTCAGTATCGCTTGCAAGGTCCCGCTTTACGTCCGGCGTCTCGCTCACGCTGCTGCGCGGGGACCCTGCCGACCTGTGGGGGTATGTCGCGCCAAGGATCGACGCGCGCGGCAAGGCCGCCTACAGGTGGTGGACGCGCCTAGAGGTGCTCTGCGCCGGGCCCGACCCCGGCCTTGAGCGCGCGGGGTTCCAGGATGTGGGCAGGTACGCGCTGTATGAAAAGGCCATCTAGCGGGACATCCTGTCGATCATGTCCCAGATCCTCTTTGGGACGGGCAGGACCGACAGCCGCGATATCCTCAAGAGATCCCACCCCTCGAACCTCGGGTCCGCCTTTATCTCCTGCAGGGTGACGGGCCTCTTGAAGGTACTCTTGTACTTTACGTCGACGACGACGAACCTCTCGTCGTCCTCCTCCGGGTTCGGGTACGGCCTTGAGGTGACCTGCATCGTGCCGACGGCCTGCCTCTCGTCCCCCGTGTGGTAATATATGACGAGGTCGCCGGGCGACATGGACCTGATGTGCTTGAGGGCCAGGTTGTTGTGGACGCCGTCCCAGACCGTCCTGCCGTCCTTCTTTAGGCGCGAGAGGGGATAGCCCCGCGGGCCGGACGGCTCCTGCTTTGCAAGCCAGTACTTCACGTGCCGCGGCCCGCCGCGGCGTTATTTGAATGTCCCCCGGTCCTGACCCGCCCTGCCTCATCGGCGTCTAGCCTGTGCCTCCCAGGGTTCTTTAACCGGGGCTTGCCCTGTGCCGTGACTGGGTGAATCGGGGATCACTGGTATCCGGACGATCGGCTCAGCCCGATCCGTCTCCACGGTTGCTCTAGGGGCGCCACGCCCGCCGGCCCGCGCATAATTAACCGTTGGGGGGATCTGTTGATATAGCCCCTGATTCTGGTATCTGGCATGGCCACCGCCTACGTGCTGATAAACTGCGAGCTGGGCTCCGAGGAGTCCATAATAGATAGGCTGAGGGGGCTCGAGGGGGTGGTCGAGGTCCACGGCACGTTCGGGGCGTACGACATCCTGGCAAAGATCGAGTCGCCCAGGGTCGAGGCGCTCCGCGAGACCATCACCTGGAAGATCCGCAAGATAGAGAAGATCCGCTCCACGCTGACCCTCATGGGGATCGAGGGGCAGGCATAGCTCCCCGGCATGCTGCTCCACTTTATCTTCATGGCAAAGGAGGGTGACGTGGACAGGCGCGGCCCGGAGTTCGAGTACGTGCGCGGGATGGCCGGCTTTTACGGGCGGTGGCTGAAGGACGAGCTCGGGGTCACCTATGAGACCCGGTGCGACCTGATGCCGACGCGCCCGCGCGGCATGCTTGAGCGCCTTGACACGCACGTGCTGCTGCGCGACCACGCGGCGCGCGGCGGGGGCGCGCACAGGATGTACCTTGCGCACTTTCACCCGCTGTGGACCGACTGCACGTGCGAGGGGTACCACGCCGAGGACTTTGGGATGGCGTTCTGGCCGGAGCCCAGGGACGACGGGGGCCTCGCCAGGAACTGCAGCGTCGTCTCGCACGTGCTGCTGCACGAGGTGCTGCGCAGGCGCGGCGAGAGGGAGCACGCGCGAAAGGTGCACGACCTGTGGACAAAGCACCTCTTTGACGACCTCCCCTTCCTGATGTATGACGCAGAGTATGAAAGGACGGACGCGGACCCGGTCTACATGGCGATGGACGTCTCGCGCCTCTAGCACCTTGTCACGGTGTATATGTTGTTCTCAAAGCTGGCCGTCTTAAAGTCGAGCCTGTTCTCGTCGTGGTCGCCGCCGGACCTGCTTAGCGCCGAGAGCTCGGGGACGGCGTCGTCCCTGAACCCGACCGACGAGGCGTAGACCGCGTCGGCGAGCATGGTGCCGTGCTCGCCCTCCTTGATGTCGCGCACGGCCCTGTAGAACCTGGCCACGTCGCGCTTGTTGACCGGTGTGCCCGTCGCCTTGTTGGTGGCGACCGCCACGTACATGCCGCTGCTCTTGACCGCCGTCTGCATCTTGTGGTTCTTGCCGGACCTGCCCGGGACGCTCTCGTTGACGAGCACCTGGCACTTGTGGAACATGCTGGAGACGTACGCGTAGAACCTGTACTGGGCGTACTTGCCGGCCTCGTCCACCTGGCAGTCGACGAACACCTTGTGCAGCATGGCGAGCGCGTCGTCGTTCATGCTCTGGAGGCGGTCGTCTATGCGGCCGCGGTTTACCAGCTCCGAGTCGCAGTCCTTTGCGACCATCGCGAGCACAAAGTCCGGGAGGTTGTAGTTCTTGAGGGCGGTCACGGCCGCCCCGGACTGGGTGAGGCCGAACTTTGGGAACCCCTTGTTTACCACGCCCGCGGAAACGGGGGTTTGCTTATAATTCATCCGGCCCGCGCCCCCCGGTGGCCGCTTATGGGCGGGCCGCCCGGACCGCACTCCGGGGGCGGGCGCGGCGGCGCCCCCCGTACAAACGGGTTAAATGGGGAGTGCCGGATGCCCCCGGCATGGCCCTGCAGCTGGAGGTGGACGAGGCGAGGCGGGACATGTACCTGCTGCTCCGGGCGACAGAGTTTGAGCGCGGCTCTGAAAGGATCACAAGGGCCGAGAGGATCCACGAGGCGCTGTTCGTCCTTTGGAGCCGCAGGGGGCTTGCGGCCGGCGACTTTGAGATCAAGAGGGACGGTTGCCGCAGCCCGTCGCTTGCGCACGCGCTGGAGGAGGCGGTGCGGTCCGGCGAGGTCGTGCACGAGACAGACGCCGGCCTTGACACGTACTCGCTGACAGACAGCGGGATCGCCGCGGCAGGGGAGGCGTGGGACGCCGCCGGCATTGACGAGAGGGCCGATGCCTCCGAGGCAAAGTACGCGGTCAGCGGGATAAGCGGAAGGGAGCTGGCCTCGTTCCTGTACGCGGCGTTCCCAGAGGTGTGGAACGATCCGGCGGCCCGGGCAGAGGCGGCCCGGGGGGGATTTGACGCGGCGTGCTCGATGTACGACAAGGGCAAGATAACGATCAGCAGGGCGGCGTCCATGGCCGGCATGGGGTACGAGGAGTTCATGAGGGCGTTCCAGGCTACCGGCAAGCCGTTATCCGGCTAGATGATGGAAGATATCAAGATGGATGCGTTTGATAATTCTGGTTGACGCCGATATTTGGATTTGCCCTTACGTGGCGGGATTGATCGGCGTAACGGGGGAAATCGTGGCGGTACTTGGACACAGGATCTGTATAACAGGCGGGGTGCTGGACGAGCTTGGAAGGAAGTATGACGGCGCATGCATAAGCGTGAAGAAGATGGCGGAGGCCGGGACGATCACCGTTGTCAAGGTCCCGTCCCGGTACTGCGGCAGGCGGATGATTTACAAGGATGCCGAGGACGAGCTGATCGCCGTGGCAACGTGCTCCGAGGCCGGCATGCGCGATCACTACCGGCTTGTTACAAACGACAAGGCCGCCCGGAAGAGATGCGATAGGAAGCAGATACCCTCGCTTGGAATACTCGGATTCCTCGTGTGGTGCCGCAAGAACGGCCTTCTTTCGCACGACGATCTGGCAGGCGGATATGACAGGATGGTGGAGGACGGCACGGTCTTCAAGACGACAAGGGACAGGTTTCTTGCAGGGATTGTAGACTAGGCCGGTCCCCGTTTCCGGGCGGGCTAAATACGGGTGTGCCGGGACCCGCGGCACGTACGTGCGGCAGGGGGCGTCACACGTGCATGCCGTCCCCGGCGCGGGACGGACCCCCGGGGTTCTGTTGAAAATTCGTGAGCCGGTCCCGCCTGCCGTAGAATGCTCCCGGGCCGGCCGCCCGGAGCCCGGCCTGCAGGACGCGGGAGGGCGGATCGGACTGGCTGCAGGCCGGATCCCCCGGCGAGGTCTGCCTAGCCCGCGCCTCCGCGAATTTTCAGCAGAACCGTGACGCAAAAAGTATGGTTGGTATATATACACGGCCATACGGAGGTTTGACATGAACACAGTAGACCAAGGGACCACTTGCTTTGGAAAAGCCGGTAATGAGATCGGCATGGCCGTACTCAAACTGCTCGAGAAATACGAAAAGCCCATGAACAAGACCAGGATCCACAAGACATTCTTCATCATGACAAAGGATATGACACGCCTTGCACCGGATTTTGACTTCAAGCCCGACGATTATGGCCCATTCAGCCAGGTCTTGGAATCCACGCTTCGTGGTCTGAAAAATGATGGGCTTGTGTACTACAATGAAAAGTCCAAATATGCAAAGCCGGTCAGCCTTGAAACTGAGGGTAAAATCGTCTGTGATGAGGAAGGAAACAAATTAGACAAGGAAATAATCGAACGGTTTCCAGATTACATTGAGATATTTGAAGGATTGGAGCATGATGAAATGCTGGCATTTGTTGATTCTATGTTTCCAGAAATGGCCGTAAATTCCAAAAAATTCAAAAACGAGATAGAGCCACATCTCCAAACGTTCATTGTAAACTTGATAAATAAAGAAAAAATAACCGTAGGTCGTGGTGCCCAACTGTTGAAAATACCATACAGTGAAATGAAGGACCATTTGAGAGAATAGGTGGTTGTCTGTATATTCTTGATTCATCATGCATAATAACAATATTTGAAGAATCTGATTTTCCAGAACTTATGGATTTGATACTTAAATTGGATGATATTGGGGTGCCAGAATTATTAATCAGGGAAGAATTACAAAGCCACGGACGTCAAACTATATCTGGAGAACGTATAGAACAATATGTTAATGATAATAAAGTAATATTGTTGAAGAACAGTCAGTGGGACATAATTCAGTTCATAAGTGAACTTCCTTATATTAAACAGACACAGTTTGGGCCCGGTGAAATTTATGTGATGTGCGCATACAAGTATAACAATACTGGTTTCGACGTTTGCTGTGTTATTGATGAAGACAAGGCTACCAAATATTCAAAGGAGCAAGGATACGCCCATGTCAATACTGATTATTTGTTGAGGCGCCTTTTGGTTGAAGGACACGTTAATAACCGGCAATTTGATAAAATACGCAGGAATATACGGAATAACCAATCAAATCAACGAAGACCATGATGTTGGGTATTATTGATAATGGGCGTAATATTGAACTTGATGATTTCAAACGATAAAGGGTACTCCGCAAGATGGGAAAGATTGACGGTGCAGGTGCAAGCCTCCGGCAGTGCCTCGCCATACCTGACTCTGGGTGTTTTTATGGGAAACGGCGTGCCGGTTTGTGGTGTAGGCTGGCTTGCGGAAGAGATTCCGGAATGGCGGAACCGCCCAGGGGCGGTACTCGTGCCCCCATCCAACAGATCTCCGAGGTATCCGACCCGGGCCAGTCCGATCCGCCCGCCCGCGTCCTGCCGGCCGGGCTCCGGGCGGCCGGCCCGGGAACGGTCTGCGGCAGGCGGGGCCAGATCACGAATTTTCAACAGAACCGGGGCCGGCACCCATGCAAATCTTAAAAGCGGCGCCCCCCGCCGCGCCCCCCGTGGAGATAGCTACCACCCCGGGCATGGCAGAGGCAGTATACGGGAGGATCCGGGACAGGATTCCGGCGTTCCGCAGGCTCGCCGGCAGGCCCCTGACCCTCACCGAGAAGATACTGGCAGGCCACATGGACGAGCCGTCCTCCCTGCCGCGCGGCGGCGCCGACTATGTCTCGCTGCATCCCGACCGCGTCGCGCTGCAGGATGTCACGGGCCAGACCGTCATGCTCCAGTTCATGCAGGCCGGGCTGGACCGGTCCCGCGTGCCGACCACCGTCCACTGCGACCACCTGATACGGGCGAGGGTCGACGGCGACACCGACATGAGGGACTCGCTTGACGAGAACAGCGAGGTGTTCAGGTTCCTCGAGTCCGCCTCTGCGAGCTTTGGGTGCGGGTTCTGGAGGCCGGGCGCCGGGATAATACACCAGGTGGTGCTGGAGAACTATGCGTTCCCCGGCGGGCTCATGATCGGGACCGACTCGCACACGCCCAACGCCGGCGGGCTCGGCATGCTGGCAGTCGGGGTCGGCGGGATGGACGCGGCCGAGGTGATGGCCGGGCTCCCGTGGGAGCTCCTGTACCCGAGGAGGATCGGCGTCGAGCTCACGGGGTCGCTTGCCGGCTGGGCGGCGCCAAAGGACGTCATACTGCACGTGGCAGAGCAGCTGACAGTATCCGGCGGGACGAACCACATACTGGAGTACTTTGGGCCCGGCACAACGTCGATAAGCTGCACGGGCAAGGCTACCATCACCAACATGGGGGCCGAGATCGGCGCCACCTGCTCGATATTCCCGTACGACAAGAGGATGGCCGCCTACCTGCGGCAGACGGGGCGCGCCGGCATCGCGGACCTTGCCGACGCGGCCGGCGGCCTGCTGGTGCCGGACCCCGGATCAGAGGCCGGCTATGACAGGATAATACGCATAGACCTTGACAGGCTCGAGCCGCGCATAGCGGGCCCGCACACGCCGGACCTTGCAAGGCCGATATCGAGGCTCGCCTCGGACGCGGCCACGTCGGGGTACGAGGAGCGCATCTCGGCGGCGCTGGTGGGCAGCTGCACCAACTCGTCGTACGAGGACATGTCGCGCGCGGCCGACGTGGCGCGGCAGGCCGCCGCGCGCGGCGCCAGGGCCGCCTCGCCGCTGCTGGTGACGCCGGGATCCGAGCAGATACGCGGCACCATCGAGCGCGACGGGCAGATGGAGTCGCTAAAGTCGATCGGGGCGACCGTCCTTGCCAACGCGTGCGGCCCGTGCATCGGGCAGTGGAGCAGGCCCGAGCTTGCCGAGGACCAGGAGAACACGATCGTGACGACCTTTAACAGGAACTTTCCGGGCAGGAACGACGGGCGGCGCAGCACGCTCAACTTTATCGGGAGCCCGGAGATGGTGACGGCGCTGGCGCTCGGCGGCAGCATATCGTTCAACCCCGTGACCGACGAGCTCGTGGGATCGGACGGCAAAAGGTTCAGGCTCGAGCCGCCGCGCCCGGCGCCGGAGGTGCCGCCGGGCGGCTTTGAGATCCCCGACGGCGTCTACGTGGACCCTCCGGAGGGCGGCGCCGAGGTGGTGATAAGCCCCGGCAGCGGCAGGCTGCAGAGGATAGAGCCGTTCCCGGCGTGGGACGGGCGGGACCTTGAGGGGATGCCGGTGCTGGCAAAGGCGCGCGGCAAGTGCACCACGGACCACATATCGCCGGCCGGCGCCTGGCTGTCCCTGCGGGGTCACCTTGACCGGCTCAGCGACAACATGCTGGCCGGCGCCGTCAACGCGCACACGGGCGGCGTCGGGACGGGGCGCGCGGAGCCGGGCTCGGAGCCCGAGGGGTTCTCGGTGATAGCCAGGAGGTACAAGGCGGACGGCACGAGGTGGGTGATAATAGGGGACGGCAACTATGGCGAGGGGAGCAGCCGCGAGCACGCGGCAATGTCGCCAAGGTACCTCGGGTGCGCCGCCGTCGTGGCGCGCAGCTTTGCGCGGATCCACGAGACGAACCTCAAAAAGCAGGGGATACTGGCGCTCACGTTCTCGGATCCGGCCGACTATGACATAATCGGCGAGCACGACCGGATATCGCTGGTGGGGCTCGAATCCCTTGCGCCCGGCGGCCCCGTCAGGTGCATGGTATCTGGCCCCGGCGGGGAGCGGGAGATCACCCTGGACCACTCGTACAACGAGGCGCAGCTGGGCTGGTTCAGGGCCGGCTCCGCCCTGAACGTGCTGAAGGGGTGAACGTGGGGCCGACCGGAATCGAACCGGCGACCTACGGGTCACTACAGCTCCAAACCCACATCATCCCCTCGGGTCAGTTTCAGCTTGCTTCCCTTCTGGAGCCCTTAGCGGTGACTTACTGTCGCCCTACCAGGCTAGGCTACGACCCCACGCCGGTGCCCCGGCGCACTAGGATTTTAACCTATTCGGGGGCGGCGCGTGCGTGGGTTATATTGGGACCCCATCCGTGGCCGCCGTGCGGCATCTGGCGGCCCTTGCGGCGTGCGTGGCAGTCTGCATGGCGGCGGCCCCCGGGGCCGCGCTGGGGCTGGAGCCCCAGGACCTGCTGGTGACGGCCAACCCGCCGGCCACGTACGAGCTCGAGGACTCGTACCTCGTGGGCGTCAGCCTGACAGTCACCAACGTCGGCGACGACAACCTCGTCCTGCTGCATGATAACTTTGTATTGTACACGGATCTCACGCACTACGGATCCGCCCCCCTGTACTTTATGGATGACGGGTATGGCGATCGCTGTGACAGGGCGCGGGACAGGATGAGCATCGGCAAGAGGGACTCGGGCAGCGCGGTGGCCTGCTTTGAGGTGCCGGGGTACGCACTGGATCGCATAGAGGGGATGCTGTACATAGATCCGGGGATGCCTGGCGTGCCGCTCATAGACGCGGACATTAGCCGGCATGACTGGAAGAGGGACATCCAGGTGATACCCTCGCCGCCGGGCATAAGGGTGGATCACCGCATCCTGCACGCGGGACTCGCGGACATTGACGCGTACGACCTGCCGAGGGAGCGCCACCTGGTGCACGCGGTGCTGGAGGTTGAAAATACCGGGGCCGAGGAGGCCGTGCTTCGCCCCGACATGCTGTTCCTCCAGAACTCGGGGCTCGGCTCCCACAAGTCCGTGGCGTGGGATACTGAGTGGCGGCGGGGCAACCACATCCCCGCCGGCATATGCGATGCAGGCAGCGTGGAAGTCCGAATACCGCCGTCGGAATCGGCCCGGATTGAGGCGTGCTTTGCGGTGCCGAGGGGCGACCCCGGGCTCGCGGCAGAGATTGTATACGATCCAAAAAATACGGCGGTGCCGCTGCATGCCGTGTTCTTTGACGCCGGTGACATAGGGAACATCGTAATGCCAGCCGCCCCCGGCAACCTGGAACTCGAGCCGTCCGGCGCGGACGCGTACCCGATGGATGGATCGTACGCCGTTCTGGTCAAACTTGCGGCATCAAACGCCGACAGCTCCGCCGTCACGCTCTCCCCCGAGCACCTGGTGCTGTTTGACTCTGAGAACGCGTGGTACCGATACTCGACCGGCGATTTCCTGCAAGGGCGCGGGGCCGCCATACCCGACGGCAGGTGCCCGGCCGGCGCCGAGGTCAGGATAAACCCCGGGCTTGCAATGGACGTGGAGGCGTGCTTTGAGGTCCCCGAGTCCGTGGTGGGGATGATATCCGGGGTGTCATACGAGCGGCCGGGCACCGGATGGCCCGTGGGCGCCTCGCTTGAGGACGTGGAAGTCAGCATGATGGATCCGGTATCCGCGGACGCGCCGGAACCGGCCGATACGTCGCCCGCCGATGATCCCGGATCCGCGGACGCGCCGGAACCGGCCGATACGTCGCCCGCCGATGATCCCGGATCCGCGGACGCGCCGGAACTGGAGCCTGCCGGTACAGGGCCCGCCGGGGATCCCGCATCCGGTGACGCGCCAGGATCCGCCGATACAGAACCGGCCGATACGGGGCCTGCCGATCCAGAACCGGCCGGGGATCCCGTATCCGCCGACGCGCCTGGACTGGAGCCCGCCGATCCAGGGCCCGCCGGGGATCCCGCATCCGATGACGCGCCGGAGCAGGCCGTCAAAGGACCCGCGGATGCCGCGGACATGCCGGCCGATGCCGATGCGGGCGCCCCGGCGCCCGCAGGCAGCGGGGGCGGGTGCCTGATAGCTACGGCCGCGTACGGGACCGAGCTGGAGCCGCGCGTACAGGCGCTCCGCGAGATGCGCCAGAACGTCGTGATGAGCACGGGATCCGGCGCGTCGTTCATGGCATGGTTCAACGACGTGTACTATTCGTTCTCGCCCGCGGTGGCCGACCTGCAGCGCGAGCACCCGGCGCTCCGGGAGGCGGCGCGGATCGCCCTGGCCCCGATGCTGTACTCCCTGGACCTGGTGGGCCTTGCAGAACCGGGATCGGAGGTGCAGGTGGCCGGCCTCGGGATCGCCGTCATATCGCTCAACGCCGCGCTCTACGTGGCCGCCCCCGCCGCCACCGCCTGGAAGATCGGCCGCGCCATCAGCTCCAAATCCTTTTAGGCGTCCTCCCTGCCTGCTAGATCATGATGCCTGACGTCCATGCGTGGAACACGGCGGCGGGTCTTTCCGAGATGGGGCGGGACGCGGCCACCATGACGGAGGAGCCCGGGTTTGAGAACCGCGGCGACGACAAGATCCCGGATCATGCCAGAAGGAACGGCCCGGCGGCGGTCACGGACGACAAAAGGCCCGTAAAGCGCCCGCAGGAGGCCGGGATGCCAGCTGCCGCCATGTCGCTTGCCGACAGGCTGATGGCGGCGCACAGAAGGCCCGAGTCGATGGAGGCGTGCACACGTGTGCCCGGATCCGGACGGGCCCGCCGGAATGCCGTCCCTTCTAACGGACTCGTCCCCGGTGGTCAATGATGAGAAAGCTGACACAGATGGACATAGCGGTAGACTGTGACGCGGGCCGAAGCGCCATGGACCTCTTCCGCCTTGGTATAAAGTCAGGGGAGACGCGCAAGTGCTACGGGCGCAAGCTAAGGCAGGTCTTGTGCCATATCATCGGTGACGACGTGCTGCAGGGGGACCTTGATGAGCGTGCGGAACAGCTTGTAAGCATCGCAAGGGAAAACCCCGGGTCGGCTGTAAACATCATGCTGGGGCTGTCCGGCCTGCTGCGCGAGAGGGCGGGCCTGCCAAAGACGCACCCCGAATACCTGAACCCGTCGTCCATGCCCAACTTTTTCAAGCCGGTCAAAAAGCTCCTAAAGATGAACGGCGTGACGATCAACTGGGGGGTGGTCGAGTCGACGTACGCCGAGGTCTACAACGTCGCGGAATCGCGCGGGTGGTCAAGGGAGGAGATCCGGGGGATGCTGCGGTTTGCAACGGGGGCCGTGGACAGGGCAGCCGTCCTGATAGCGGCAAGCTCCGCGATACGGGCCGGGGCCTTTGGCATAAGGTGGAAGGACATCCGGCACGTCTACAAGAACGGGGACGACCTCTCATTTGAGAAGGGGGAGGGATCCGAGGTCGCGTGCGCGATGCTCACCGTGTACCCCGGGACCCGCTAGACATACTCGGCGTTCATAACGCCCGAGGCATGCAGGGCGCTCGACGCGCTGCGCATCGCGTGGGCCTACGACGTGGGAAGGGAGCCGCGACCGGACGACCCCGTCTTCAAGAGGGCGGGGACCCTCCCGACAGCCATGGCGCCGCACTCGGTGCGAAACCGGATATCCCGGATGGCCGGCAAGGCCGGGTACAGGATCCGGGACGGCAAGAAGCAGAAGCGGTTCGTGGTACCCCTGATGAACGGGTTCCGGAGGTTCGCTGACAAGGCGTACAAGAAATCGCTGTCGAAGGACTCTACGATCGCGAGGGCGATAATGACAGAGTACATGATGGGGCGCCGCGGTTTTACCAGCCTTGATCGCAATTATTTCAAGGCGCACCCCTTGGAGCTGGCAAGGGAGTACCTCAACGCGGTTCCCGGCCTCGCCATAGACGGCACGGAGAGGCCGCGCCAGGGCTGCCCCGGATAAAGAGACTTCGGGCGGCGCTGCGGAATCTCCCCAGAGGCAGGGAAGCACGGTGCCCGAGTCCCGGATCCAGGACGCGCCCCTGAAGGCCATGCTGGAACCATGTCCCCGCAACACTTTAAGCACCTGCCCCCCGCCCCCGCCCCGCGGGACGCCCTCCCTGCCATGACGCAACAGGGGAGGGAGGGCGGCACGCATCTGTTTGGTTCGCGCCCCGTGCTTATATTGGGGGGGGGGCGATCAGCCGCATTCAGGGATTGTCTTTTATACCCTGAGCCGTTCCGTCCCGCGATGCGCCATGGTGGCACCCCATGACGTCAGGGCGGCCCGCGGACGGGCCTAGGGCGGATCGGACGCCTCTTGCGGTCCTGATCCTAGCGTTAGCTGTCGCGCTAGCGCCGGCGCACGCCGAGCTGCTCGTGGTGCTTGACGGGCCGGCGCACGTGGTCGTGGCGCCGGGGACGTACGTGGAGCGGGGCGCCGCCTGCATAGAGAACGGCGCCGTGACGGGGCGCGCAGGCATCGTCGGGGAGGAGGTGCAGCCAAACGTGCTTGGCACGTACAGGCCCATCTACTCGTGCGTGTCAGGCTCGCCGGATGTTGATCCCGTGAGCGTGGAGAGGGTCGTGACGGTGATTGACGGCGGTGGCGTGGAGGGGATATCGGGGACGGCGGCCGCGTGCGGGACGTCAAGGTCGCAGCTCTGCGCGCCGACCGTGATCCCGCGGTGCGCCATTGACGACTCGTCGGCCGAGGGGACGGTCGCCTATTCGGACGGGCTGGCGGTGACGCGGCTGCCCGGCGGGTACGTCTACATCGAGCACACGCCCGACGGCGTGCTGCCCTCCTACTATGAGGTGAGGTCGTCGATGACTGGGCGCGCCGCCCAGGTCTTCAACTATACGTACGTGGAGGACCGGGATCCGGACGTGATGGTGGCAGTCCCGCCCGGCCTGCTCTCTGATATCTCGGGTGACCCGGAGTATGACTCGTTCACGGCCAGGGCGGTGTACGTGCGGGCCTCGACCAACTATGGGGACAGCACGGCCATCAGGGTGGTGCCCAACCCGGGGATCACGTTCGACGAGTATCTGACGTTCACGTCGTTTACCGGGCCGGCGGCGCTGAGGACTGACGGGTCCGAGTATATCGTGGATATAGTGGACGAGGCAAAGACGGTGATCACGGACACGAGGTTCACCGTGGGCGCGCAAAAGCAGCAGTGCGTGATGTCGGAGGACTATCCGTTCGAGCTGGATCCGCCGAGGTTCGAGCCTATCGACGTGGAGGGATTCGGGCCGACTCCTATAAACGACGCGGACCTGGATGACTGGGCGTTTGGAGATCCGTTCCCCGAGGCGTGGTGCGAAGACGACCAGGACGATCGGATCCAAGCGGTCGCCGGGCCGCTCGAGACTCTTCCACACCCCCTTGGCCCTGAATTTCGTGATATCGACGCTGCAAGATACGTGTGCACCGACTCTCACGGAAACTCTGTAACTGCCCACAGGGAAGTGCCATTTGACCTCTCTGATGCCTCTATATGGCGGTCGGAGATACCCGACCCGATACGGGTAGCGGTGGGAGCCCCCTATGAGCTGCCGCCGGTCTTTTGCGAGAACGCACTAGGTGATAAAAAGCATCTTGCGTATTTCAGCCATAGGCCCGTCCTTCTGTTTAGCGACAGGAATCCCGAAAACACGGTTCGGCAGCTTGTTAATTTGGAGCGCGGGATTAAGATATACATTAATGCCACTGCCCCGACCAATAGCGAGAGCTTTTGGTACTCCTGCGACTATATCAGCCTCCGCAACGAGGTTTACTTTGACGTCATAGCTGTCGAGAACGACCGCACGCCCCCCGTGATGGAGCTTCACGGGTACGACGTGATGAGACACGTCAAGGGCGAGCCGTTCATCGACCCACTGGCCTCATGCGTGGACGCCACCTCCGGGGCCGCCGCCGTCTCCTCCTCCGGGCTCGATGTGGACATGGTGGGCAACCACACCGTCCGGTACTGGTGCGACGACTATGCCTCCAACAGGGCCTTTGCCACCCGGATCGTGGAGGTGGCCGAATCCTTTGATCCGGACACGGCGCTCCCCGAGCTCGAGCTGCTCAACGCGACGGCCTCCGTCCCCCAGTATACGCGGTACGATGGCGGTGCGACCTGCACCGACGCGGTGAACGGCCGGGTATACCACGTCTCAGAGTCCGTCAAAAAGGACGGGTCGTTCACGCCGAGGAACATCACAGACACCACCATGCACGGCACGTACGAGATAACCTACTCTTGCACGGACCAGGCCGGCAACACCGGCACTATCTCCCACGAGCTAGAGGTCACGCGGGCGGACAAGCCTGCAGAGGACGCGGAAAAGCCGCTTGCGCGCCTGGATGGCGCGCCGTCCGTCTCTGTCCTGCCCGGCGACAGGTTCCAGGATCCGGGCGCCACGTGCGTCTCTGACGAGGGGGTCGAGGCGGCGCCCGCCGCCCGGGTCGACACGACCCGGTCCGGCCCGCAGATCGCCCAGTACGTCTGTGGTACCGGCGATGACACCGAGACCGCGTACCGGACGGTCACCGTGCTTGACAAGGCGCTGGCGTTCCCCGACGAGATATACCTGCACGGGTACGAAAGGACGCACCACAGGACGGGCACCCTCTTTATCGACCACGGCGCCACGTGCATCGGCAGGCTGGACGGGGCGCGCGTGGCCGACGTGGAGGGCGAGGTGGATGATGCGGTGCCGGGCGAGTACGAGCTCACGTACACGTGCCCCATCGGTGACGCGTCCATAACCCGCACGGTCATCGTGGCAGATGCGAGGCCGGCCGACTCTGACCCGCCCGTCATGCGCCTCAACGGCGACCGCCTCGTCGACATCCTCCAGTACAGGCCGTACCGCGACGCGGGCGCCACGTGCACGGACCTGCAGGACGGGGCGCTCAACCCGCTCGTACAGGTCCAGTACACGGGCGCGGGCGGCTCTAGGCCGTTTGCCACCGACGAGGTCGTGAATCCCACGGTCGCGGGCACGTATACGATCCGGTACACGTGCACCGACTCTGCCGGCAACGAGGCGCGCGGGATCACCGAGCGGCTCGTGCGGGTCGAGCCGTCAGAGCGCCCCGCGTCGGACCTCGGGAGGCCGTCAATCTGGCTGGTTGGCAGCACGGGCGTCGACTTTACAGAGTTTAACCGGTTCTTCCCGTACCTGGATCCCGGTGCAAAGTGCGCCGACGACCGCGACGGCGTATATGACGCGACCGCGTCAGGCACGGTCGTCAGGAACAGCCGGGATCCCGCCACGTACCTGCTTACATACACGTGCCCCGACTCTGCCGGCAGCGTTCCGGCCGTCGCTGCCCGCTCCGTCGTCCTCCCGATCTCGGACGAGGGGGATCCTGAGATCATAATACGCGGCTTTTCGCGGGTGCTGCACACGCTCGGCGAGCCGTACGTCGACCTGTCCGCCTCGTGCATCGACCACGAGGAGGGGGCGCTGCCGCTGACCACGCGCGGGAACGTCACCGCGGACGTGGCCGGCACCTATTCCATCGAGTACTCGTGCGCCGACTCTGCCGACAACCGGGCCTCGGAGTCAAGGACGGTGATAGTGGCAGCCCAGTTTGCCGCCGACACGACCCCGCCGGTGATCACCCCGGGCGGCACGATGGGGGTGACGCAGGTGTATGAATCGCACAACGGCCCGCCCCCGCTCTCGCCGCTGCCTACCTGCACCGACACCACGAACAACGACATATCCCAGGTGACCACCACCACGTTCGTCTACAACGACGGGCGCACGGTGTTCTACTTCCAGGAGGACTATCTGGTGCCGAACCTGCTGCCGCACCGCGACCACGTGCTGGTCCACACGTGCACCGACCAGGCCGGCAACACGGCCTCTACCACGGTGGTCGTCGACCACATAGGAGGATTCGAGGCGTTCCTCAACCCGCCGTCGATCCTGCTGCGCGGGCAGGACGTAATACTGCACCCGCTCGGCGACCCCTTTGTGGACCCGGGCGCCTCTTGCGCCGACGACCGCGACGGCAGGCTGCCCACCGAGGCGCACAGCAGCGTGGACGTTGAAAAGCTGGGGATCTACGGGGTCGAGTACTCGTGCACCGACTCGTATCAAAACACCGTGTACGCGCACAGGGTCGTCAGGGTGGTGCCGCCCGACTCCCCGGTCGCCTTCCTCAACGGCGAGGAGGACGTCCCGCACAGGACTGCCTCGCTGCCGGGGGAGGAGGGCTACTATGAGGATCCCGGCGCGACGT
>UYNY03000041.1 GCA_900620265.3 Nitrosopumilaceae archaeon
CCAGATCAGCGCGGACCCCTCGCTGTCAATCTCCGACTTCATTATCGACCTGACGCGCATCTTGTTCCCCTCCATCCGTCTCCTGTCCTCCGCGCTCAGGTTTTTGGTGTGCCGTGCCGCCACGCCCATTACGGGGCGGGGGAAGGATCTAAATGTTTCCATGAAGTCCGGGAACCACGCACCTTGAGGTAGCTCGCGCCGCTAAAACGTCAATTTTGCATAAATCCTAGTGGACGCCCTGGTGGAGGAGTACCAGCCGAGGTTCAACGACAACGGCCTTTCGCGCTGGGGCCTCTGACGATCCCGGTGCACGTCCTGTATTGATCGCGGCCGGAGGGACGCCAGCGCCGTTATATGGAGGGCCGCCCGGCGGAATACCATGGACGCCGACGGTGCCTGGGAAAGAGGCAAGGTCGTGGAGGACTATGATCCTGCCATCATCAGAAAGGACGGGTTCGGGGCGTGGATCTACCGGGATCACCACGGCTGGCAGTCCCACTTTGGCTGGACCGCCTGCGGCGGGAGGCCGTTCCAGTGGATGAACGCGGACGCGGGGCGGGACGGCGGCCCGTGCGAGATCACCTCAAACGGCAGGCGGAACGTCCCGGTCGGGGTGCCCGACCCGTACAAGGACCGGACCGAATACTGACCGCCCCGGATGGCGCGGGCCTCTCCCCGGCGGAACGTCCTCCATCCGTGCATAACCCCTTGCAGCCGCCAAGGCCGTCCCGGATCCCCCCGGCCGCCCCCCAAGCAGGCCGCCTGCAGATATCCCGGGCACCGCAGATCCCGCGCGGACACCGCAACCTTGTAATACCGCCCCCCGGACGGGGGAGTCGTGAACCCCCAAGCGATGGACCTCGGCTTCATACTGCGCCGGATACCCGGATTCGCAGAGTTTACCATGGCGCGGTCCGCCGACCGCATGAGGCTGCAAAAGACGATATACCTCCTCCAGGCGTTCGGCGTCTACGTCGGGTACGACTATAACTGGTACATGCGCGGCCCGTACTGTAACATCCTTGCCGTGCACGCGTTTGTGCTGGATAACTTTTACGGGCACATACCGAGTGGTGAGAAGACAAGGTTCAAGAGCTCCGTGGCCCAGGAGAGGTTCCTCAACTTTCTAACGTTCCTCGATGGCAAGGATCCGGCCGACCTTGAGATCGCCGTCCTGCTGCACTACCAGGTGCGCATCAGGGGGGCGGACGGGGCCGCGGCAAGGGACGCGGTGGCGGGCAAGCGCGGTGGGTTCACCCGGGATATGGTGAACCGCATGTGGGGCGAGATGAGGGGGTACGGACTGGTGGGATGAGCGCGCAGCACACCTGGACCGATCACCGCCGGGTCGACGCCGGGATGATAGACAACCACATTGACAAGACCATACTCCAGATGTTCCTCGACTCGAGGGAGGCCGGGGAGGAGCTCACGCTCGGAAGGAGGCCCTGCTTTGATCCGCAAAAGCCGCTTGACGAGCTTGTCGTAAGAGAGTCCGTCGTGCTAGAGGTAATCAAAAAGGCCACGAAATAGCAAGGCACATAAGATCGGGCCCCCGGCCTGCCCAGAGATGGCAGGCACCATGCGGCGGGACGGGGGACCCGTGCAGGCGGCGGGCCCCGACCTCCAGCAGACTGACACGGGCCTGGTGGGCAGCCATATCGACAGGGCGATCCTCCAGCTCTTCCTCGACGCGGAGGAGGCCGGCGCCAGGCCGATACTTGCAGAGGAGCCGTGTTTTGACCCGGGGACGCCCCTCCAGAGGCCGGCCCTGAAGGAGTCGGTCGTGCTCGGCGTGCTCAGAAAGGGCGGCAGGCCGTTCGGGCGCCGAGGCCGGGCCTAGTAAAAGACCCGCATCCCCATCCGGTTCATGTTGTGGAATATATGGGACTGGGTGACCCCGAGCAGCTCTGCCGCGCGCTGCGAGCTGATCTTGTCCTTTTTCACCAGCGACATTATCAGCGGCTCCTCCATCCGCCTTATCCTCTCGTATTCGGGTGATGCCGCCGCCATCTTCGGGAACGTCAGATACATGAACGCCAGCAGCTCCTCGTCGGTGAGGTCGTTGAGCATCTCCTTGCACTCCTCTAGCTCGTCGAGGATCCGGGGGTCTGCCCTTGCACGCGCGTCCGCCTCTTTGCCCGGATCTGCAAGGGATATCCCGCCGGGTCCCTCCGAGACGATTCCCGCGCACACGAGCCGGTCCAGCTCGCGATCCACCATATTGCTGTGCGGCCCGCGCGGGCCCGGCTCGTAATCCAGCAGGCGGCCGATCTCCTCCACGCTGTATGTCAGCAGGAACAGCATGTTCTGCAGCTTGAGCCTTCCCCGCACGTGCGCGCCGCCGATGCCGGCCGCCGATATTATCCACGGACTGATGTCCCCGCGCGTGAAGTCCCCCATGCTCCGCGCCCGACCCAGCGCAAGTTAAAAATTTTCGGATTAGATGACACGCCGGGTCATCGGCCGTCCCCGATCCGCGCCGTGATCATCTTGAGGTACTCTGTCGCGCTATACGACCTTGCAGAGTCAAACTCGCCCGCCTCGCACCTGTCGATCCTCCGCTGGGTCTCCTCGCTGTACCTCTCAAGCACGGGTATCCTGTCGACGGACTCCTCAAGAACCCTTGTCTCGTCCTCCAGCGCCGCCATCTGTTCCTCGAGCCCGGCCCTCCACCCGCCGACGCGGCCGTCATAGTACGGGTCGTGGCAGGCGATGCGGGCGTGGCACGCAAAGGCCGTCCAGACCATCCCGCAGACGCGCCGAGCCGCCACCGCGTCCCCCGGGACGCGCCCGTCATGGACGCCGTCCTCCTGGAAGAGCACGCGCAGCGACCTTGCATAGCTGCTGATCGCCATCCTGAACCGCATGAACTCCCTCCCCGGTGGTATCTCCACGACGGCACCCGTCAGGGCGTCAAGCATCCCCCTGCGCATGGCCCCGTCGGTCCCGCCATGGCGGATCACGTCGTCACAGTACCCCTCGAGCAATGGCACAAGGTCCCGCCTGTAGGACGCATAGAACCCGTACGGCAGGTGCCCTGCACAGAGATCCGCGGGCGTCTTGCAGGTGTCACCGAACTCTGCAGCATGCCTCCTGGCGGCATCGGCCGCCTCCCCGCCGTCCTCGGGGGCCACGCCGCCGGCGAGGCGGAACATCCCGCGCGCGGCGTGCGGGACGCCGACTATGGCGCCCTCTTCTACCATCCCCGCAAATACTTTGCGGACCGGGTCCGAGTCCGGGCCGTCCATGTACCAATAGTAGGGCGCGGCGTCCCGGATTCGGTCCCCCTCCGGAAGGCCCGTCCTTGCAAGGTATATGGCGCTGATGACCTGCCCGAGGCCCGACGGCCTCCTGCCGCGCCCCGCAAGGGCCGATATGATTAGATCCCTCACGATCCGGTCCGAGTCCAACGCGGGGGGCTAGCCGCAGAGGGGATTTAAGTTTTCAACGTGATCTCCGCCGCATGACCCCGTCAGGGGTGTGACGGTACGTGCGTCCTGTTGTACCGCCGGCATTCGGCGGCCGCGCGACATTTAGAATGTCCGCGCATCATACCTCGTACATGATGATGGCATGTACACGCGAGCCCACTGCCATGGCTCCCGCCTCCACAGACTCCGTGGGCCCTGCCCCGTCCGAGAGCGTGGCTCCCCTGCCCGCCATAATATCGGAGCGGCCTGCGAACCTTGAGATCCCCGCCTCGGGGCGCATCATCGCGCCCTCGTGCCTTCCGTACGTCAAGAGGCGCCTCGGCGCGGGCCCAAGCGCCTTGTCATAGGCGGACAGCGCCTCCTCGCGGCGCCCCGCCTCCGCCAGCGACGCCGCCATGCCCGCCAGCGCCTGCCTCTGGCCCGGGCTGCGCCGCAGGGCCGCCCCGTACGACTCTAGCGCCTCTTCGTGCCTCCCCAGTATCGCAAGCACCGCCGCCCTCCCGGCTAGCACGGCAAAGTGGGACGGGCCGGTCTGGCATACCATGTCATAGATGCCAAGCGCCTCGTCGTACCTGCCACGCGCCGCGCGCAGGGCGGCCGTGCCCGCAAGCGCCGCCTTGTCATCCGGATCCGATGCCAGCGCCATGGCATAGCTCCCCCCGGCCCCCGCGTAATCCCCCATGGCGGCGTACGAGGCGGCCCTGTTGGCGTTCACCACGACATCCTCCACGCCGCCGGCTATACTGCTATATGCGTCGAGTGCCTCGCCGTGGCGCCCGAGCCTTGCAAGCAGCGATCCCAGGCAGCAGAGCATGCGCCCGTGGCCCGGCACGACCCCGAGGGCGGAGCGGTACGCCCCGGCCGACTCTTCGTACATTCCAAGCGCCGCGAGCGAGGCGGCCCTGTTGCGGAGGGCGACTGGGTTGCCAGGATCCGCCCCGAGCACCGTGTCATAGCACCGGACCGCCTCCTTGTGGTGGCCGATCCTTGCAAGCGAGACGCCCTTGTTGGTCAGGGCCGCGCCGTTCCCCGGATCCGCAGTGAGGACTCTCTCGTACGACAGTATCGCGGCCACATAGTGCTCCAGCCTCAGGTCCCAGTATCCCACGCGGGCAAGGGCGCCGGCGTCCTTTGGGTTCGGCGCCAGGCCCTCCTTTGATCTGCGCAGCTCCTCGTAAAGGTCCTTCCCGGCGGGATCCACGTGGTGCACGCACTCGAGCGGGTCGTCCCGCACGTGGCCCGGCTGCTCTCCAAAGTACTCCGGGTAGGCCCCCTTGAGGTCGGACATCACGCCGGGCGGTATGCGGTCCTTGTGGATGAGCCCGTGCTTGTAGCCGTGCATGACTCCGTCTATGTCGAGCTCCTCGTTACTGACATAGTCCTTCTTGAAGGGCCGCGCATCCACCGCCTTGTTCCTCAGGTCAAGCCTTGTCGCCAACGGGCCCCGGCGCCGCACGCTCCATATTACCGTTTTTTGGTCGCCGCCCACAAGAGGCCCCCCGGATCTGACGCATAGTACCGGCGGCACGTCCGCCGCGCCCGCGGGCGATCAAAGGACCCTCTGCCCCCCGAGCCGGTTTCTGCCCTGAACATAGACCATTCGCGCCACGCGGTACAAACGGGTATGCCTTACAGCCGTTCAGGATCTCTTGGCGGGCTTTTCCAGCCCGCGGCTAGACCAATACGTGGGATGTTCGTCGTTACGCTGCCTGGACATGTTGTCCCTTGCATCCTTGTCCATGCTTGGATCGCCGTCCGGGTGCTATTTATGGCATTGGATCCCGGGATCTGTGGGGGTGCCGCGTGCATGCGGCCGGGGACGTCCCACGAGCCGCCCGGCCCCGCCGGTGGCGAGTACCTGCAGGGCCGAGGGGCCGAATAGGCCGGCCCATGGCCCGGCCTCTGGCGTGATTCCCCGCCGCCCCGGACGGGGCCCGCCGGTTTCAGAGCCGGCCCGTGGCAGGCTTGGCGGCATCCGGATCCGGGCCGTCACCCGGTGTCGTCCCGCCTTATGAGGTACCTGCCGTTTGCAAGCTCCTTGGCCAGGCTCCACCCGTTGTTCATGTGGTGCAGCAGCTCCTCCTCCCCGCTTACGATGTTGAACGTGCCGGCGCCGGGCTCCGCGTGGCCGTCCCCCGCCCTCCCGTTGCCGTTCCCCCGGCTTTGGCTGCCATGGCCGTTGGAGGCGGTCACCGCCCTCCCGTTGCCGGCGCCGTTCCCCCGGCTTTGGCTGCCATGGCCGTTGGAGGCGGTCACCGCCCTCCCGTTGCCGGCGCCGTTCCCCCGGCTTTGGCTGCCATGGCCGTTAGAGGCGGTCACCGCCCTCCCGGGCGCCGGATCCCCGGCCTGGGCGCCACCCTGTCCGCCGTCCGCCACTGTGTCATCCGGCGCCGGATCCCCGGCTCGGGCGCACCATGATCCGCCGTCCGCCACTGCGCCGTCCGGCGCCGGGTGTGGCGCCCCCGGGCCCGGCGCGCCCGCGCCGGCCGCTCCCCCGTTGCCCGCTCCGGCCCGCGGATCCCCCGCGCCCGATTCGCCGAGCCACCGCTCCAGCGCGCCGGCGTTGATCACCTCGGAGACGTCAATCCCCTGCAGCTCCGCCTGCTTTTTCACCACGTCGATAAAGTTCTCCTTCTTGCTCTTCTGGATGATGTCGCTGTCAGGATACAGGTACCACTTGCTGTTCTCATAGCACCGCCTCATGTCGTCGAGCATCTGCTCGGTCAGCCGCCCCTTGTTGGTGGTATACCTTGCCTCGATGTCCCCCTTGTGCCCCATGAAGAACTGCCTGTAGGCGTGCGTCATGTACCCGTTGCTCTCTGCCAGGAGCAGCTGGCTGTCAAAGTACCCGCGCAGCGAGTAGACCCTTATCGGGAGGATCGCCTTGACGATGTCGTTGATGCTGCTCCTCACGGTGGCGGTGCTCACGAACTGGTTCATCCTCTGCTCGGCGCGGCGCCTCGCCTCACAGCCCCGGAGGGGGCGGATCAGCGGCGTCTGGGGGGTGAGGACCTCGCCGGCAAGCATCCTCTCGCGCAGGTATCCTGTGACGATATCACACCCGGCCCTCAGCAGGAACGTGACGTACTTTGAGCCGTTCTTGCTGACGCTTCTCCTGACGAGCACCTGGGCGGGCATGGTGGTAAAGTAGGGGCTGTCGCCGTCGAGCACCAGCTCCGGAAAGTCGCCGAGCACGAGCCCGTCCGTCCCGTCGGCGTTGCCCATGACCTGCGGCCTCATCCCCGTGAACGCCATCATTGATATGATCACTCTGGCCCGGGGGTTTGCCATCTCGAGCATGCGCCGTATGTCGGCGGGGGTGGGGTTCGGCTCGTTGGCAATCGTCCTTGAGGCTCTGGCGTTGTTGAGGCGGATCTTTATCTTAAAGTCGACCCGGTTGTGGTTCACCCACGATCTTACCGCCTTTATGATGCACTCCATGTATCCTGGACTGTACTCGCATTCCTCCATCCATTCCACAAAGTCAATCAGGATGTTCTCGGCCTTCAGGGGGTCCGTCTTTCCAAGCTCGGCAAACTCCCTGGGCGTCATGTTGATCTTGCGGCAGAAGAGGCTTAGCCTGCGCAGCATGCTCATTGCCGTGTTGACGCTGGAGCGGCGCATGTTCTCGTACCAGCGCCTTACGTCCTTGTCCCTTAGAAGCTCCCTTGCCCGGATGTTCTCTGGCGTGTCTTTCATGATCCACCGTCTGGATCCGCGTTTAAAAGATCCAATGTCTTGAAAGTTTGAATGGCCGTCGATCCTGCGGGCGGCCGGCCCGGGGGTTGGGCGGCCCGAAGATCGGCGCGCGCGGCGGCCGGCATGCGCCTGTATTGCACCGGCCGGCGCGCAGGATCGCGCGCAGGATCCGCCGCGCGCCTTTTGTCCTTCCCGCGGCGGGGCGCCGCGCCCCCGTCCCTTTGGTCGTCCCGGTGATATCGAGGATCCCGCCGCCGGATGCACTACGCGCCCGGCCCGGGCCCTACCCGGGGGCCCTGCCCGGGCGTGGGTGGCACGCGGCCGCCGCCCCGGGTCGTACATCTGTGGGAGCGCCGGCAGCAGGCATGGCCGTGCCGCGAGGGGGAATCCCACCCTGCCCGAATCCTCCGGTTCGCGTGTAACACACCCGTGGGGCAAAAAGCCTCCGGGCTCACGCCCGGGGGACGTGCCTCGCATACTGCTCGTCGCCAAGCTCCCGTATCCCCATGGATACCAGGTACTCGTATATCCCGTCGTAATACGCAGGATCGCGAGTCTCGTCCGACGAGTCGCCGCGGGGCACGAATATCACCATCCCGTGCCTTGCCCGCGTGAGCAGGACCCTGTAGCTGTTCCGCAGCGATCTCTGGCCGTCCCCGTCCCTGACCCGGACCCAGTCGTTCCCGCGGAACGTGTTATAGTCCCATCTGCCGTTGTGGCGCAGGTTGGCGTCCCAGCACACGCACGTCCAGTCGAGCTCCAGGCCCTGCGTCTGGTACTGGTCGGCCACCTCCTCCATATAGTGCGACGAGTTGACGCTGTCGCGCCCCCCGAGGAACCACCCCCTGACGTCAAGATCCGGGTTCAGGCATATCCCGTACGACCTCAGGCGCTTTGACTTGTTGTGCGCGATCACCCCGCAGCTCTGGTTTGCTCGGACCATGTTGCCAAGCCACCTCCTTGCCCGCGCAATGTCGCGGGTCACCCTTATGGGATACCTCGACCCGAACCCCGACGCCATCTCGCGCATCTTCGCCGCGTCAGACGAGTCGCCCTTGTCCACCAGGCAGTTGATGAACTCCGACACCGACTCGTCCTTGAACGACCGGAGGGACCTGCTCAGGTGCAGCCACTCCCTGAACCTGTACCTGGGATCCCCGTGCGATCCCGCGTTGATCAGGCGGCGGCATCCGTCCGGCAGGTAGACGTCCCACCTCTTGTCCCGCTCGACGGCGTCAAGCCACCCGCCCAGGCCCGTCTCCTCCTTCTTTATCTCCTGCCCGTCGCCCACCAGGCATACGAGGACGGCCCACTCGCGCTTGCCTGCAAGCATGTCCAGCACGAGCTCGGGCTCTGACATGCCGCTGCCGTATCCGGACTTTATGTGCTGGGCGAGCTTGTCCCCGGTCCAGACCCTCTGCGCCTCGTCAAGCACGATCACGTCCTCCACCACCTTCCTGTCCGGCTCCCTCAGAAAGTCGTCCCGGTGCCTCATCATGTGCTGTATGAACGACGCCGACTTTTGCCTCGCCTGGCCCTTGGTGGTGCCGCTCCCCCTGTTCCTCCTGTAGTCGTCCTGGGCCAGCGCCTCCTGCAGCACGTCCACCAGGGCCCTGTTGCCAGACAGGAAGAGCGTGCGCCGCTTGTCTTCTGTATCGTCAAGCTCGCGCCTCTTTGCCACCAAGTTCAGGCCGACGAGAGTCTTGCCCGATCCGGGTATGCCCGTCAAAAAGCACACCGACTTTCTCTTCTCCCTTATCGACTCCTCTATCACGGAGCTGAGGCTGTCGACCGTCTCCCTGAGCAGCCTGCTGTCTCGGTCGGTCCCAATGTCCGCCACGTCGTGATCCCGGTACATGATGTTCGCCGCCTCGATTATCGTGGGTATCGGCGAATACCTCGATCCGAACCATTTTGACGGGTTGATGTCCGGCTCTGATCCGCATTCCTCCCCGACCCTCTTGATGAGGCCGGCAAGGTCCCCCGGGGTCACCACTGCCGCGTCAAATACCTTGTCATAGTATGGATCACGCGCGCGCCTGCGCGGGTCTTCCATCTCTGCATCGGTGAGCGTGGGGATCAGGATCGGCATGATATACGCGTCCCTGCTCTCCTCGTGGAAGTTCTTGAGGGCCAGCGCGTACTCCATGCACTGTGCCATGTCGGCCGAAAGGGTGCTCTTCTCGTCCACCTTGAATTCCATGACGAATATGATGCCCGACTCGATCAGCACCACGTCCATCCTCTTCTCGATCCGCGGGATGTCGTACTCGAATACAAGGTGGCCCTCGGTGAAGTTTTGGAGGCTGTCCCGCAGTATCCTGATCTCCCCCCTCCACGCGTCCTCCTGGTTCTTCTTTTGGGTGGGGCAGTTTGCCATGATCTTCTCAAAGGCCCGTTTTGGGGACATGTCGAGGAACTCCTTCACCGTGACCTGCCAGCCGCCCATCGCCGCGTGTGTGGCATGCCTGGCTATAAACCCACGAAGCAGGTCGGCCCGTGCGAAACCCGGGCCTCCCCGAATGCGGCCCCGTGAGACTGGATTCCTCCCCCGGATGTTGCGGTTCCTGCCCCCCGGGCCATACTGTGGAGGCCTCCCGGCGGCCTTGGCGGGTGATGCGGCCGGTTCTCCACATACGTGCTCCGGTCCTGCGGGTTGCGGACCGGGCGCATGACCGGTCACGATCTTGCAGCGGCCGGTGGCCCCCGCTTGCCCGGGGGTCGTGCGGGAGCGGTACTATCTTGTACCAAAGCTATAAATTCTATGTCTCCGCAGAGCCCGGCATGGATAAACAATCCGACAACGACAATCACTCGGATCAGCTCAATCCAAACAACGACGAGTATTGGCACAGCCGAGAAGAGGATTAAGGGCCGCCCATTTGGCCCGTTTTTTTTATGTATACGTGGCCGTCCCCCCGTGTAAATGCGGAACGATCCGCCGTTATGGCGGTACTCCGGCAAGGCAGCTGCAAAGAGGCCCCTGATGTCCGTCCTATTCATCCGCCGCCCCAAGTGGCACGATGAGTCAAGCTCTACTAGGCATGTCCCGGCACCCGTGTACACAGATGATGATTACGGCATTCGCCGGGGCGGGATCTGCGGCCCTCTAGATCCAGGGGGCTCCCCTGCGCCCGCGCCTGCCCTTTGAGCGCTCTGCCTTTCTGTCCCTCTGCCACTGCTTGGTCAGAGTCCTCAACTGCTCCTCGACGGTGGGCTCCGCCCTCCGCGGTCCGCTCCACTCGGCCTTTTGTATCTCCACCCCGAGCTCGCCGGCTATCCTCTTCCGGAATGATAGAAAGTCATTGTCGTCCGTGAGGAACACGATCCCTCCTCCCTCCAGATCTGACAGCGACGCGACGGTGGCAAGTATCCCGCGGTCCGACTGGTCCATCACCTTCTCCCTCGCGTACCTGTCCTGCTTTTCAGCCCCCAGGCCGTCCCATCTCTCCCTGATGGCCGGGCTTATCTTTCTCTTTGCGCACCTGCGCCTGGCCGACATATCCCCACTTGACGTGCTGGACATGATCTCCCGGTGCATCTTTTCCACCCTTGCGAGCATCTCCGGCCACCTCTTCATGACGTCCCTGTAGTCGACGCTGTGCCTCTTGTACATGGCGTTGAACCTGTCTGCGGATTCGCCAAGCTTTGTGATCCTCCCCTCGTTTGACGGGCTCCAGTCACTGCCGCCCTCCAGCACCTCGTTCTGGATCCCCCTGCCCACGTACCTGAAGAACTCGCCGTATATGATCCTCCCGATCCTTATCCTCCCGGACCTTATCGCGTCATCTATGATCTTCCTTGTATCTGCCCCGAGTATCCGCTTCTTGTCGCACCGGTAGTACCGCACCCACACGTTAGTGTCTGGTATGACGAGCGGCCTTCCGGCCCCCCTTGCCGCCTGCCCGTCCCCACGGCCCGATGCCAACGGGGCGGCGTACTCGGCCGATGTTATAAGTCTGGCGGGGCGGCCGATCCCGGCGGGCTAATACAAAGTGAGGGCAGGGGCTGCAGAGCCCAGTGCCCGCGGCAGCATGACGCTGCCGCATTCGGCGCCGTCACGCCGTCCCTAATATCCCTTTGGAACTATCCGTGCGGCAACCGGCACGGATCTATCGGTTCAAGGTGGGGGCAGGGGCATGAAGTGCCCTGTGCCCCCGGTGGCATGACGCCACCGCTTGAGGTGCGGCCCGGGCCGGTACCTAATATCCCTTTTGAACGATCCCGGACCCGTGCGGCAACCGGCATGGAATTCAGGGTTGAAAGTGGGGGCAGGGACATACGGTGCCCGGTGCCCCCTGTGGCATGACGCCACCGCTTGAGGTGCGGCCCGGGCCTGTGCCTAATATCCCTTTGGATCCCAAAACTACGATTTATACGCAAGATATAACAGGAACCTGCCTCTTCCGGTTCGCATGAAGATGAGGGTAGAAATGGATGGGCGGCCTCCAAACAAGCGCAAGGCCAAGTCCATTTGGAGGGGGCCTATGGCGAAACGCGTCCTAAATCTGAGGCTGGCGATACTCGAGGAGAAGAAAAAGTCAGGCATCCGGGGCCCGATAAAGCAGCGCATCAGGATGATGCTGAACGTGTACGGCCCGAACATCGACAACCCCAAACTCCCGCAGACGTACGTGGGTGATATCGACTCGCTGGTAGCCGGCATCTGCGACTCTATCCGCAAGGCCGACCACAACATGGTCCGCCCGAGCCTCGCCTTTGAGGATCACCCCGAGGTCGGGCATGACAAGCCGCTCCTCATAACGGACGACTCGCAGGTGGTCAGGGTGGCCGCCACAAAGTCCGAGTCAGGCAGGGACCGGTACGTGCTTGTCATAGAGGCCGAGGACTGACGCGCCCTAGCCCCATCCGGTCTGCTTGCGGGCAGCGAGCCAGCGGTATACGTACGCCTGCTCCGGGTTGAGGTTTGACATGACAGACGCGTCGGCGCCGGCCTCCCTCGCCTCCCGGGTGATCTTCCTATGTTTTGTCCCCTTTTCGGCCATCGACAGCCCCGACAGCCTGCCAAGCCCTGCCAGCAGCCCGTCCAGTGACGCCTGGGCGCCGGCGGCATCGGCCCCCCTGACGATGTCAAGGGACAGCACGAGGGCCGCCTTTACCAGCAGTATGTCCGCTAGGTGCTCTGACATCGTGTACCTTGTCCCCAGCATGCCCGCGGCAAACGCGCTCAGCCTTCCCCGGTGCCCCTCCCCCATCTTGGCCCGGCCGTCAAGCAGGCCCGCCGGGAACCTGTCAAGGTCCGCCAGCACGTCGTCCCTGCCCATCGCGCCATCCTCGAGGTATGACAGCTCGTTGTCTATGATCCTGCCGAGGGATCCTGCCATCCGATCCACGCGGACGCCGCCGGGAGACCCCAGCATCCGCGTAATGTCATAGATGTGCTTTGGGATCGCCGTCTGGCGCCCCTCGGGGATCCCAATCGTCCTGAACGCCAGCGTCGTCATCTTGTGGCCTATTATCGCCTCGGGCTCGTACACGCCGACCGAGAAGACGGGCCCGATGCTTCCAAGGTACTCTGGTATCCTGATCGTCCTGCCGCCGTCCGTCCTCGAACCGTAGAATATCTCCACCTTTACCTCGCCCGTCCCGTACGGCGGGAAGATCCGGTCGAACTTGCAATAGTATGTCAGCAGCGGCAGCACCTTGCCCGGGTTCCTCGGCTTGTGTGGGCCCCTGACGCGCAGCTGCGGATAGCGCCCGGCAAGCCCCGCCATCACGCTCTCCACCTCCTCTTTGGTGGCCGGCGTGTCGACGTCGGTGTCCCTGCTGAGCCGCCGCGGAGCCGCGCCGTGCAGGTTGAAGACCACCCCCATGCCGCCCCTGACCACGCAGCCGCCGAGGCCCTCGGCCAGGTACTCTGTTATCCTGACAAGCCACGCGACCTCCTCGACAAGCCCCCTGTCAAAGCCGTACCTTGCGGCAAACCCGCTCACGGCGTCCCCGTCGGGCCCGCCCCGCGCCTCAGACAAGTGCCTCCTCCAGCAGCGCCGACCTCTTGGCCGACCTTGCGCGCGCAGCAAGGCGGGCCCCGTCAAGGATCCCGTCCCGGATCATCCTGCGTATGATCCCGCCCACCTCGTCGATGCCGACTGGCACCCCGCGCCTCTTTGACTCTGCAAGCATGTCCACCACGGCCTTGTACGGCCCGGCGACGGTTGGCCCCCTTATCGACCTGAACTCCCTGACCGCGATCACCCTCCTGGCCCCGTGCCCCCCGAGCAGGGAGCGGAGGGCGCCCCTGTCCGGCCTGTCCATCACGGTGATCCCGCCACCTGCCGCGTCGGACAGCATCCCGGCCACGTCCTCCCCCGACCCCGGCACGGTGTGGACCGTATAGACGACCGTCCCCTTTGCGTTGTGCAGGTACGGGACGAGCGTGGACATTGCCGTGAACTGGAACCTCGGGGCCGACTCCTCTACCAGGTGGTCGTGCAGGCCGACCAGCTCTGCGGCAAGGCCGTATCCTGGCGCGTCAGGCACCCGGGCCCGGCCCCGCCCGGCGCGGCCCGGGCCGGCCGCCTGCCCCCCCATGATCCTCTCGACCGCCTCGTTCCTCGACCTGAGGAACGCCGCAAACTCTGGGCCGGGAGGCATGGCCGAGACCTCGGCGGCTATCATCCCCACAAGGAAGAGCGGGTTCCTCACGAACGAGAACCATGCGCTGTCGCGGTTTATGACGACCTCCCTGGATCCCTCCCCGTCCCTGATGTCATAGAGGGGGCCCGGCCCGCCGGATCTCATGCTTACCCTTATGCTGCGCCCGCCCGCGTCCACGGTGAACGGCGCGGCGTCCTCCATCACGGCCCTCGCGGCATCTGCCCCCATCGTCCTGCTTATCTTTGGCGGGTCTGATCCTGAGACAAGCGATCCGAATACCGGCTCCATGGACGGCGCGTCATGCACGCCGGATCTTGACATCTCCTGGATCCTCCTTGCGGGCCCTGATCCTGCAAACTCGCGCAGCGCCTCCCTGTACTGCGCGCTCTCGGTGATAAAGCCGTTCTTTTGAAAGTTGACCGGGATATCGTCCATCTCGAGCCTCCCCGTTATCCGCGCGTTCTCGGGGTGCGCGACAAACCCGAACTTTACGTGCTGTCTTATCAGGCGGCCGTTCTTGTACAGGTCCATTCCATAGTCACCGCCGACGGATCTCGACCTCAACAACCCCACGTGCCCGCGCACGCTGGACCCGTCGCGCATGCGCAGCTCCACGTCAATCCTGCTGCCCTCCTCCACGTCCTCCTCGGGCGGCTCGCAGATCTTCTTGTTGACGCGTATTGCCGCCTCGCCGTCCCTGATGTACGACGCATAGCGCCTCCCAAACCCCCTCCTGAGGTTGGTGGACTGGTTGGGGTACAGCGGCACCTTTAGGCGGTCTATCCTGATGGACGTCCCGTGCCAGTCCCCCGCGGCATCCTCCGATATGGGATAGTTGTCCCACCTTGCCGACCCGTCGGCGAGCCACTCCTCCTCGTCGTACGTCAGCCCGTACTCCCTGCCAGAGCCGGGCGGCGAGGTCCTCAGCCTGAACCTGCCGCCGAGCGCAGAGCACGAGCTCTTCATCCCCATCCCGAACCGCCCAAGGGTTCCGTCCGGCTTTGAGCCCCTTGCCACCGTCATGGCCCTCCTCAGACCGTCGACGTCCATCCCGTGGCCGTCGTCGGTGACGGTGATGCTCCCCTCCACAAAGTCAAGATGGACGGAGACCTCCACCCTGCCCACCCGGGCGTCTATCGAGTTGTCGACCAGCTCTGCAATGGCCTCAGCCGTGCTGTACCCGGCAAGCCCGGTCTTCCTTATGAGGCTCTTGTCAGGCGTGATATCGACCCTGTGCTTCATGCCCTATGACTGAAAGTGTAGAATTTAATCCTTTTTCTACATATAATATACGGCCCGTGATTATATGTAGGATCCGTGCCTGCGGCTGGCCCGTGCAGCCGGGGTCCCATGGAGGCGGAAACGATTTTTTAGTATACGGCCCGCCCAAGGCCCCATGGCCATGCCAGCCGGGTACGACGGGGCCCGCATGGACGACCCGTCCGAGAGGACCGACAACGTGGACGAGTACAGGCGCACCTGCATCGACTTTGTCCGGGACATATCGGGGGACTATGAGGCCTGGGTCGACTATTACAAGCTGCCCGGCGAGGAGGACAGCAGGCGGCGCGGCGAGATCCAGGCGGCAGTCTCGCGCTCCAGCGAGTGGATAGCAAAGGTGGCCCAGTCGATAAAGGCCGTCGACGTGGTGATGAACGACGGCATCCAAAAGATGGCAGAGTCGACGGCGGGCCGCCCCCTCGAGTTCGGCGTCTTTGTCAACTCGAGCTCCGGGTATACGGAGTCGGGCCCCGGCGCCATTGACGTCCGGGTCCGGGCACGGGCCAGGGACGGGCGCAAGGTCGGGATCGGGTTCCACTTCAAGGACGACAGGTTCCGGATAGAGTCCACGTGCGGGGCGTACCTTGACGAGGAAGGGCTCCCTGCCGACTCTGAGGACCTTGACGCGCACCTCGTGCTGCACGCCGAGAACGCGGCGCGGCGGGACGTCATCTCGTTTACCATCACCCTCCGCGAGACGGAGGGCGGGACGGAGATTGAAAAGCGGGGCCTCACGACCCTGGTACATATAGTATAACCGATTAGTTAATATCACTGGCCACGCATCCAGAGCCGCAATGTCCAACACAAAATCAGGACGTGGTGGCGGCAAGGGTACTGCTGGCGGCGCCAGCAAGACCGGCAAGCCATCCGGAAAGAACCCGCACAAGTAGCCCCGGCACGTTCACGTGCAGGGGAGGGCGCGCCGTCATGGCGCGTCCCCGGCGTGCCGCCGGAACTTGGTTTAACGACCGGCGGCACGTCCGGTACAAATCCTGCAAATACTGGGGCCGATCACTCTAGGAACTCTGCCAGCCCGCCGGACCGCAGGCTCAGCGACCCTATATCCGCAAGGTCCCCGCGGTCAGTCATCCTCACGAGCCCGCCGTATACTGTATACAGCGAGTCCCCGATGTGGAACGTCCTGCCATCTTGCCTCCCGTCAGCCGGGTGCTCTATCTTTCCCCTCTCCGTGATGTCATCTCCCACCCCGAACAGGTGGAACGCGTACTCTGTGGATCCAGAGTACGTCCGAACCGGGATGGAGAGCATCCCGTCCTGGAGGTAGAACGCCTTGTGGTCCCTGAGCGCATCAGAGTCAGTATCCCTCTCAAATATGACGTCCCCTGCCACCACGGGGTCAGAGACGTCCGAGACGTCAAAGAGCGCCACCTTTACGCCCAGCTCCCGGCCCGTGCTCTCGTCGGCGTCCCTCCCTACCCCGATCACGTGGTCGGGCCCGTACGGGTGCAGATAGTCCGAGTACCCGGGCAGCTTTAGCTCGCCGAGCACCCTCGGCGTGGTCGAGGACATGTCTATAACAAAGAACGGGTCGATCCTCTCAAACGTCACAAGGTACAGCCTCTCGCCTAGGAACCTTGCCGCAAAGATGCTCTCGTTCTTTGCAATCCCCTCGAGGCTGCCTGCCACCCCCATGTCCCCATCCAGCACGTAGACTGCGTTTGCGCGCTCAAACGCGCCGCCCGTGTCCCTCTCCGTCGTGGTCGCCACCCGCAGCATGCCGTCCCTCTGGTCCATCGAGAACTGGTTGAGCAGCCTGCCGGGCACCTCGCCCCTGGCCCCGTACGAGGTCTCCAGCCCGTCGATGCCTATCCTGTGTATCACCGTGCGGACGGTGTCCTCCCCCCTGCCCTCGTACCTCTCGACGGCCTCCCTGATCCTCTCCAGCGTCTCCCCCCTCTCCTCATCATCCATCGTGTTGTACCATCCCTGCAGTATCTCCGATATCTCGTTCCACTCCCTCTGGCCGGCGGCCCCTATCTCGTCCCGGATATGCTGGGGGAGCAGCGGGACCACCGCCCCGAAAAAGCTGCCGTCCCCGTCGTCCTGCCTTCCGTGCTCCGTATATGATATGTACATGGCATCGGCAGCGACGTACGTGGCGTCGGCCCCGCCCGTCAGGTAGGTCTCCGACCTTGACTCGCCGCCGTCCATGTCCATCGCCGTTATCACGTTGAACGTCTCAAGCGGGTTCTGGCCGTCAAAATAGAATGCCTCGGGGACCAGGATGTCGCCGTTCTCCAGCACCGACGGGAACGCCGGGAGCCCGGCGTCCACGTACGTGCTGGTCAGCACGTAGGCCGTGCCGCCTGACAGCCTCGCCTCCTCCAGGTTCCCCTCCACCGCGAGCTCCTTTACGATCCTGGGCGACCCCCTGTCCGTTATGTCAAGCAGCATCACGTTGGTGGCGCCGGTGTTCCTCGAGCGCGGCTCATAGTCAAACTCTGCTATGAAATCCCACGCGATATCGCCCCCGTATATGACGGCCAGCCTGTCCCCGTCAAGCAGCAGGGTCGCGGAGTCGCGCAGCTCCGAGTCGAGCGCCGCCCTGTAGACTATCTCGGCCGATCCCGGCGGGTGCGCCCTGATGACGTACAGGATGCCGCCCTCCACCATGTAGGCGTGCGTGCCGTCGTTCTTTATGTAGTCAGTCTCATCCACGCCCGCCACCTGCACGTTGGTAGTAGAGTGGCCCTGTGCGCCGGCGGGCCCGGCCGAGGCCGCCCTTGAGGACTCTGCAAATTCGACAATGCCCTCCTGCAGGACAAGCACGTCATCCGTCATCCAGTCCGCCCCGCGGCCCTCGCGGATTACGCCGAACCCGGCCGCCGGGCCGCGCTCTGCCAGTATCTCCTCTAGGTGCGACACCGAGGTTATCCTTCTCGGGCCGTCCCCGGACGCGGCGGCGACAGGATCGGCCCGCGGTTCCGGATCTTCACGGGGCTCTGGCTCCGGCGCAGGCTCGGGCTCCGGTGCCGGGGCCGGCTCCGGCGCGGGCTCTAGGACGGGCGCAGCGCCTGCCGGCCCCGCCATGGTGTCCGTCCCTGAATATACCGCGTACATTGCGCCGGCAGTGGCCACGACGGCGATCCCTATTGCCAGCGCCGCGACCCTGGCATCGACTGACCCCATGCCGTGCGTGATCCCTCCCTTGGCATAAAAGGATTGGGTAGGAATCATCCACGGGGGGACCCCTGCAACGTGCACGATGCATGGGATCCGCCCGGATCCCCCGATAGACGCGCGGGACGCAGCCGGGCCGTCCGGCGGCCGCCAGGACGCGACGTCCGTACTTGGATCCACCGCGGGAACTGCCCATGCCGGGCTACCCCCAGGCAAGCCAGACGACGGTATTGACTGCAATGCACGCGCTGGTAACGATGATGCATATGCGCACTATCTTTGCATTCGTGGCAAGGTAGCTCATCTGCACACGTCCCCACCATGCGGATCCGCACAAGCCATGCGAATGCTGCGCGCACGCGTCGTATTTAACCCTTTTAGAACCACCATTAAAGATTCTGGGGCGCCCGGCCGCGCCACATCCAAGGCGCACTGTGGCATAAGGCGCCATGTCGTAAAACCGCACATCCGACCGCTGTGATATGGTTATGCGCCCAATCGGGACTCTTCGGGCCGCCGGGCCCCCGTGGTTTGGGCCCGCGGCCGGCAGGGGCTGCCGGAGCTCGCGGACCGGGCTAATCCGGGAGCTCCGCCCCGGGATCCGGATCCCCGGCGCCGCCGGAGCCCGGCCGCCGTCCAAGGCCCGCGCCCTGCCGACTTGCGGAACCGGCGGGAATCACACACGCGTGGACGCTAGGCCGTGATCCCGCGCCGGGCCCCGATCCCCGGGCGGCCCCCCGCCGGCCCCGGCATGCCGCGTACCCGGCCCCCCGTCCGGGGCCCCCCGGGGCATAAAGGGCCCAGCAGGCGCGCAA
Organism: Nitrosopumilaceae archaeon; assembly: GCA_900620265.3. Taxonomy (GTDB): domain Archaea; phylum Thermoproteota; class Nitrososphaeria; order Nitrososphaerales; family Nitrosopumilaceae; genus Nitrosopumilus. The sequence goes on from UYNY03000041.1 coordinate 18,992, forward strand.
GGAATCTTGACCCACGTGCCACCACTTTATGACCCCCGGCGTGAAAAACACGGCCCGCCACGGGCAGGACATGTCAGCAAAGCTCGAGGGCCTCCCCCCCAACACGGCCACTGCCGACTCGTTTGCAGGCAAGAAGGTCATAGACCGGGAGGGCATCGAGTACGGCAGGGTAAAGCACGTCCACATCGACCAGGACGCCATGTCAGTCTGCGGGGTGACCATCCACCAGGGGTTCCACAAGGACTATTACCTCTCCAACGACTATATCGACAAGTTCTCAGAGGAAAAGCTCCACCTCTCAAGGCCCCCCGTAAGGACCGGCGTCCCCGTGGTGGACATTGACGGCCGCAAGATAGGCCGGGTCAAGCGGCTCCACAAGAACCCCGACACCAGCGAGCTCGAGTCAGTCGAGGTCGGCTACGGGCTGGGCCACTCCAAGATCCTCTCAAAGAGCGAGATCTGGGGGGTCGGCGAGCAGGTCATGCTCCGCATGACAAAGCCCGAGTTCAAGGACGCCTCCTAGTCCCCCTTGCAGGCAGAGCAGACGGGCACCCCGTCCGATACGGTGATCTCGACGTTTGATGCATAGCATGTCTGGCAGAGGCCCCTCACGGGACGGCGGCCAGGATGACCCCCTTAAATCAATTGCCCTGATCGCGCCTAGCAATTTATAGCCGCGGGCGGGCCCGCGGGACATGCACGCCATCGAGACCGAATCCCTCACAAAGTCGTTCGGCGGGGAGAACGCCGTGGACGGGATCACCATGAGGGTCGAGGACGGCGAGATATTCGGGTTCCTGGGCCCCAACGGGGCCGGCAAGAGCACCACCATGATGATGCTGACCACCCTCCTGAGGCCGACGTCGGGCCGGGCCATGGTCGCCGGCTTTGATGCTGCCCGGGACCCAAAGTCGGTCCGAAGGCACATCGGGTACGTCCAGCAGGACATCACGGCGGACGAGTACCTGACGGGCCGCGAGAACCTGGTCCTCCAGTCTAGGCTCTGCCACATGGAAAAGCACGAGGCGGCCCGCAGGATAGACGAGGTGCTCTCGCTGGTCGAGCTCGAGGACCGCCAGAACGACCCCGTCGTCTCGTACTCTGGCGGCATGAGAAAGCGCCTTGACATCGCCGGCGGCCTGCTCAACTCGCCGCGGGTGCTCTTCCTCGACGAGCCGACCGTCGGCCTTGACATCCAGACCCGGACAAGGCTCTGGGGGTACATCAAGAGGACGCACTCGGAGGCCGGCACGTCCGTCTTCCTCACCACCCACTACATGGAGGAGGCCGACCGCCTCTGCGACCGGGTCGCGATAATCGACTCCGGGTCCATCCGCGCGTCCGGCTCGCCGTCAGAGCTAAAGGAGGGCCTCGGCGGCGGCTCGATATCAGTGTCGGCCGGATCCCGCAGCGAGGGGTTCCTCGCCGAACTCGGGTCGCTCGGCGAGGTCTCCGGCGACGGGCTGGAGGTGAGGATCCGGGTCGGCGACGGGACGGCGGCGATGCCAAAGGTCTTCGAGGCGGCCGCGCGCCACGGCGTCCGCCTCGAGTCCGCCTCGCTCGAGCGCCCCACGCTTGATGACGTCTTTATCTCGCATACGGGGCGCGGCATGCGCGATGCGGGGTTCAACCGCAGGCGCGAGCACGCTAGGATGAGGCGGATCCGCGCATGATATACGACGCCGGCACCATCCTCTGGCGCGAGCTAAAGAGGTACAGAAAGTCAAAGAGCGGCATACTGACGCGCCTGATGCAGCCGGTGGTATGGATCATAGTGGTCGGCAACACGTTCTCGGGGACGCAGCCGCTCATCGAGTCGGCCGGCTTTGCCGGCGAGTACGTAGAGTTCATGGCGCCCGGCGTGATCGTCCTGACTGCCATATTCACCAGCATCTTTAGCGGCGTCAACACGCTCTGGGACCGCAGGTACGGGTTTATGAACAAGGCCCTCTCCTCCCCGATATCAAGGCCGGCGATCGCGCTCGGCAAGATGGCGGCAATCTCCATCGTGGTGGCGCTCCAGGCGTCCCTCGTGCTCGGGCTTGCCCTGGCCATCGGGATAACGCCGCCCGAGCCGGCGATGATAGCCCCCATAATGGGGGTGGTGGTGCTCTTCTCGCTTGGCTTCTCGGGGATATCAGTCGCCGTCGCGGCGACCGCAAAGTCCCAGGAGACGTTCTGGGGGGTCATCAACTTTCTTGCAATGCCCCTCTTCATGCTCAGCCCCGCCCTCTTTCCACTCCGCCTCCTCCCAGAGTGGCTCGCGACGGCGGCCCTCTTCAACCCCGTCACGTACGCCGTCCTGCTGGTCCGCGAGATGATGACCGGGGTGCCAGAGGCCGGCATCCACCCCCTGGTGAGCCTCGCGATCGTGGGGGTAATGGCCCTGTTCTCGGGGGCCGTCGCCGCCCGCGTCTTCATGCGTGAGGCGAGCCGCCCGTTCTGAAATTTGACCAATGCGGCAACATTTTCAGACCCGCCTGCTGTTTGCCGCGCGGCGGCACCCCGCATGGTTGAAGGCGGTCATAATCGCCCTGGTGGCAATAGCGGTCGGGATCCCCGCCGCCTCGTCCGACCCGCTCGGCGACTGGGGCTCGTTCGGCATAGCAGAGCCGGCAAGGTTCTCCCACCCCCAGGGGGTCGCCAGCGACGGCTATTCCGTCTATGTGAGCGACTTTGGGAACAAGCGCGTCCAAAAGTTCGACATGTTCGGCAGGTATGTAGACAGCTGGGGGTCCAGCGGGACCGGGCCGGGCCACTTTCACCACCCTGCCGGGATAGCGGCCCACGACGGCCACGTGTATGTGGCCGACCGCGACCTGCACCGGATACAAAAGTTCACCCACAACGGGACGTTCGTCCTCGAGTGGGGCTCCCGCGGCTCCGCCGAGGGGCAGTTCCTGCTCCCCACCGACATCGCCCTGTATGACGGCACCATATACGTCACCGATACGGGCAACCAGCGCGTCCAGGCGTTCGACGTGAACGGCACGTTCCAGTCCTCGATAGGGTCAAGCGGCCTCGGCGAGGCGGACCTGCTGACCCCGCTCGGGATCGACGTGGACCCGGCCGGCGACATATACGTGGCGGACCGCGGCAACTCCAAGATTGCAAAGTTTTACCCCAACGGGACCCTTGCGGTGTCGTTCCCGTTCCACTATTACGGGTACGAGTTCCGCCCGGCAGCGGTCGCCATAGACAGGGACTCGATGATCTACGTGGTAAACTCTGCGACCGGCAAGATAATGCGCCTTGCGCAGGACGGGGACCTCCTGGTGGACATATTCGAGCAGAGGGGCCCGTACGGGATCACCGTCGAGTCGGCCGACATCGCGATAGGACCTAGCGGCCAGCTGCTCGCGACCGACGCGCTGACCCACTCGCTAAAGTCGCTCCGGACCCCCCACTATGCAGAGCCCGAGGACATACCCCCGGCCGAGCTGACCGAAAAGGAGGTGGCAGTCTACCTTGACAGGACGCGCCCCGAGATCACCCCGCCGGGCCCCGTGCTGGCAGACGCCGTCGACCACCGGACCGAGGTTGACATCGGGACCGCAGAGGCGACGGACGAGGGCGGCATCAGGTCCGTATCAAGTACGGCGCCCGACGGGTTCAAGCCCGGCAGGACGACCGTGGTCTGGGTCGCCTACGACCTTGCCGGCTACAAGTCGACTGCCGAGCAGGTCGTCACGGTGAACGTCTGCGGCATGGACGCCGGCCTGTACAACATCATCGTCGGGACGGACGGGAACGACCTCCTCGAGGGGACGCCTGCCAACGACGCGATATTCGGGCTCGGCGGCGACGACTATATCACCGGGCTCGGCGGCGATGACTGCATATTCGGCGGCGGCGGCGACGACATCATAGCAGGCGGCGAGGGATCCGACACGGTACGCGGCAACGGCGGCAACGACGTGATAAAGGGCGGCCCCGGCGACGACCGGTTGCTGGCAGGCGGCGGGTACGACGTGGCCGACGGCGGCGACGGCACCGACTCGTGCTCCGGCGGCTCGTCCGAGGACGTCCTGGTCGGCTGCGAGTAGACCTGATCGCGAGATACGCGATATTGTTTTAAACCCCCCGGGCGGGCGGCCCGAGCATGAGGTGGGCCGTCCCCCTGGCGCTCTTGCTTGTGATACCGCTGGCACACGCGGCGCCGGCGGCCCCCGACCCCGGCACCCAGTACTCGCTCACCGGGGCCGGCGCCACGTTCCCGTTCCCGCTCATCGACCTCTGGCGCGTAGAGTACGGCAAGGCGTACCCCAACGTCAACCTCAACTACCAGTCCATAGGGAGCGGCGGCGGGATAAAGCAGCACATCGAGGGGACGGTCAACTTTGCCGCGTCCGACAAGCCGCTCAGCGAGAGGGAGGCGGAACAGGTGCCCGGCACGCTCCACATACCAGAGTCAATTGGCGGGGTCGTCCTCGTGTACAACGTGCCCGAGATACCGGACAAGGGGCTGCGCCTGTCCGCAGACGCCATCGCAGGTATATTCCTCGGCCAGATAACACGGTGGGACGATCCCGCGATATCAGAGCACAACCCGGACCTTGCGCTCCCCGACGCCGAGATCGTCTCTGCGCACAGGTCCGACGGGTCGGGAACCACGTTCATCTTTACCGACTATCTGTCCGTGGTGAGCCCCGAGTGGGAGTCGCAGATCGGCGCCGGCAAGTCCGTCCCGTGGCCGTCGGGGCTGGCGGCCGCCGGCAACGAGGGGGTCGCCGGGATCGTAAAGTCGACAGAGTATTCCATAGGGTACGTCGAGCTTGCCTATGCGTTCCAGACCGGCATGAGCTATGCGTACGTCGAGAACGCGGCCGGCTCTGCGTTCGTAGAGCCGACCCTTGATACCATATCTGCCGCCTCGAGCGGGGCCGCCGCCGACCTGCCGGGCGCGCGCGACAGCTGGGTCGGCGTATCGCTGGTAAACGCGCCCGGCGATGACTCGTACCCGATATCGAGCCTCACCTACCTGCTGCTGCATGGCGACCTCGGGGACGTCACGGACGGCATCGAGGAGGCCCGGGCCGTCGTGCACCTGGTCCACTGGATGATAACTGACGGCCAAGAGTTCGCCCCGAGCCTGCTCTACGTGCCGCTCGGCGACGAGGTGCGCGGGATCGGCATCGACGGGCTCAGGAGCATCACATACGGCGGGCAGGCAGTCTGGGCCGAGGGGGAGATCCCGGCGGCCGATCCGCCCGGTGATGCCCCCGCAGATGCCTCCGACAACCAGGGCGGCGGGTGCCTCATAGCGACCGCGGCATACGGGACGGAGCTTGCGCCCCAGGTGCAGGCGCTCCGCGAGGCCCGCGACTCCGGGCTGCTCCAGACGGGCCTCGGGAGGTCGTTCATGGAGGCGTTCAACCCCGTCTACTATTCGTTCTCGCCGGCAGTGGCCGATCTTGAGCGCGAGCACCCGGCGTTCCGCGAGATGGTAAGGATACTGATAACGCCGATGATCCACTCGCTGTCCCTGATGGGGCACGCCGGGACCGACCTCGAGGTCGCCTCGCTCGGGATCGCGGTGATCGCGCTCAATACCGGCCTCTACGTGGCGGCCCCGGCGCTGGCCGTCCGCGGGATTGCGCGCCTCCGGCGTGATCCATGCGCTATATAGAGACCTGATCACCCAATAGAGTATGATCAAACCCTAGATTAACCCGCGCGCACCACCCGTCGTACGATGGGACGCGGCGGCATGAGGCCCCTCTCCGACCGGGCGTTCCGCGTCGCCGCCACCGTGGCCGGCGTCTACGTGCTCGCGGTCATCGTGCTGCTGGTGTTCCAGCTGGTATCAGAGTCGTATCCTGTCTGGGAGGAGGAGGGCCTCGGGTTCATAACAAAGACCGACTGGAACGCAGTCGAGGGGAGAGAGTCGTTCGGGGTGCTCCCATACGTGCTCGGCACGCTCGTCACCTCGGCGCTCGCCATGCTGATAGGCGTCCCCCTGAGCATCGGGATCGCAATGTTCGTATCCGACGCGCCCGCAAAGATAGGCGCCCCGCTGGGGTTCCTCGTCGAGCTGCTCGCGGCGGTCCCCAGCGTCATATACGGGCTGTGGGGGCTCTTTGTCTTCCGGATCTACTTTAGGGACTGGGTGGAGAGGCCGCTCCACGACGCGTTCGGCGACTCTGTCTGGCTCTTCTCCGGGACGCCGTTCGGGCTTGACATCATCACGGCAAGCGTCATACTTGCCATCATGATAATCCCGACGGTCTCTGCGGTCTCCCGCGAGGTGATGAAGGCCGTCCCGCAGCAGCAAAAGGAGGCCGCCTACATGCTGGGGGCCACGAGGTGGGAGATGTTCCGCCTGGCCGTCTTTCCCTATGCAAAGACCGGCCTGATGGGCGCCTCGATACTGGGGCTCGGCAGGGCCGTCGGGGAGACGATGGCAGTCACCATGCTGATCGGCAACGCGACCGGGCTGGCCGCCATCCCGTCCTCGCTCTTCAAGCCGAGCCAGACGATGTCAAGCATCATCGCCAACGAGTTCGTCGAGGCCTCGCCGGCCTCGCTCCACCTGCCGGCGCTCATCGGGGTGGCGCTCGTCCTGCTGCTGATAGCAATCGCCATAAACATGGTGGCGCACCTGCTGGTAACGAGGATGCTAAAGGTGCGCGAGGGGGCCGTCAACGCATGAACCGGCGCGCAGAGTACAGGGCGCTCTTCCGGCAGAACGTGCGGGGCCGGATAATCCGCGACAGGATCGTCCGCGGGGTCGTCTTTGCGTGCGTGGTCGTCGCGATCATCCCGCTTGGCAGCATACTGGTCGAGGTCTTCCGCAACGGCATAGCCGCGATAAGCTACGAGTTCCTGACGGCGACGCCTGGCGCCATCGGGTCCGGGGACGGCGGCGTGGGGCCGGCCATCCAGGGCACGCTGATGGTGATAGGGCTCTCGAGCCTCATGGGGGTGCCCGCCGGCGTCATGTCCGGCGTCTTTCTCTCAGAGTACGGGCAGAACCGCATAGCCGGCGCCATCCGCTTCTTCAACGACGTGTTCATGGAGTTCCCCTCCATCGTGCTCGGGATATTCGCGTTCCTTGTCATCGTGCTGGTGCTCGGCTACTTTACCATCTGGGCCGGCGCGTTCGCCCTCTCGCTGATAATGTTCCCGATCGTGGCCCGGACCACCGAGGAGTCCCTAAAGCTGGTCCCGCAGACGTACAGGGAGGCCGGCACCGCGCTCGGCCTCAAAAAGTGGGTCGTCACGATGAGGATCGTGCTATCCGCCGCAAAGGGGGGCCTCGTGACGGGGATCTTGCTCTCGGTGTCGAGGATCGGCGGCGAGACGGCGCCCCTGATAATGACGATACTTGGCAGCAGCCAGTTCTTTGCCGGGCTTGACGCCCCGATGGACGCGCTCCCGCTCCGCATATGGCGGCTCTCGCTGCTCCCGTACGACAGCGCCCAGCTCCAGGGGTGGGGCGCGGCGCTCGTGCTTATCTTCATCATACTGGGGATCAACCTGGCAGTCAGGTACGCCCTGTCCGGCCGCGGGCAGGTTAAATGGGGGCTCGCGGGGAGGCTGGCCCGTTGAGCACGCAGACCCGCGAAAAGGCGGCCTACAAGATGTCCGTCGAGGGGGTGACCGTCACCTATGACGGCGTCGAGGCGGTCAAGGACGTGACGATGGGGTTCGCCGAGAGGACCGTGACGGCGCTGATCGGACCGTCCGGATGCGGCAAGACGACGCTGCTGCGCTGCCTCAACCGCATGCACGACATGACAAAGAACGCGCGCGTGACAGGCAGGGTGATGCTCGACGGGGCCGACCTCTACGACAGGTCCGTCGACCCCATCTACCACCGGCGCAAGGTGGGCATGGTGTTCCAAAAGCCAAACCCGTTTCCCACCATGTCCATCTATGACAACGTGGCGGCAGGGCTGCGCCTCAACGGCGTGCGGGACCGCCGCATGCTGGACGAGATAGTGGAGGACTCGCTCGGCATGGCGTACCTGTGGGACGAGGTGCGCGGCGACCTCGGCAGGCCCGCAGTCGAGCTCTCCGGCGGGCAGCAGCAGCGGCTCTGCATAGCGCGGGCCCTTGCAATCCAGCCCGAGGTGCTGCTGATGGACGAGCCGGCCTCTGCGCTCGACCCCATCGCGACGCAAAAGATAGAGGAGACCATCACGGCCCTCAAGAAGGAGTATACCATCATCATCGTCACGCACAACATGCAGCAGGCCGTCCGCATCTCCGACAGGACGGGGTTCATGTACCTCGGGGACCTGGTCGAGTTCCGCGACACGCGAAAGCTGTTCACGGACCCCAAGAACGACCTTACGGCGCGCTACGTGCAGGGGCAGTTCGGATGACCCGCCTCATAGACCCCTCCCTGCAGGAGCTCTCAGAGATCATGTCCGGGATGGGGGACGCCGTCATCGAGTGCGTCGCGCTTGCCATCGACTCGTACGTGGACGGGACCAACACCAAGGAGAGGGTGCTCGAGCTCTCCGACTCGATCCGGACCCGGTACTACGAGGTGGAGGACCTCACCTTTGACATGCTGCTAAAGTACCAGCCCGTCGCCGACGACTTTAGGATGATCCGGTCCTCGACGGAGATATCCTACGCGTTCTCGAGGTTCGGCAGGTACGCCTATGACATCACGCTGGTGCGGGACCTCTTCGGGGACGTCACCGAGTGCACCAACGCCACCCTGATCGAGTCGTGCAAGAAGGTAAAGGCGATGATACGGGACGCCGTGATGTGCTTTGCGGATCTTGACGTCCGCAAGGCGGCCAAGATCCGCGAGGACGAGAAGCAGATAGACAAGATCTACAACAGGCGGCTGCCGGACCTGATAAAGTCCTCTGACACGAGGTGCGCCCTGGCGGAGGCGCTGCTGCTCCGGTACCTCGAGAGGATCGGGGACCACGCCGTCTTTATGAGCGACGCTGTCAACTATATCGTGACCGGCAAGCACCGCCCGAGCGAGGAGCGGATAGCGTCGCACACAAAGGAGTAGGGGCGGCGCCCCCCGCCGGCGGATCTGCACGGTTTTTAACGGCCGCCCCCCGCACCGCCCCCGTGGACGCGCAAGTCAGGAGGGTGCTGGAGGAGAAGATCCGGGACGCAGAGTCCCGCAGGGGTGATGCCGAGCGGCTGGCCGGGTTGCTGGCGGGCGGCAGCCCCGAGTTCGCAAGGGGGGTCATCGCCGGCGGCATATACAACTCGTTCCGCTACCAGACGAGGCGCCTGCTCGGGCGCGAGCCCACAAGCTCAGAGTTTGAAGAGCTGCTATCGATGATGGGATCCCTCTCAGGGCGAGGGCTTTGACCAGTCCTCGACCCTGATGGTCGGGGTGCCGGCAAGCTTTACGCACGCCTTTTTGAGCGCCCGTCTTGCGGCGCCAAGGTGCTCCTCGTTGACGTACAGCTCCATGATGCACTGCCCCTCCCTGACGCGGGCGCCGAGGCTGGTCGCCTTTCCCCAGGCGCGCCTCATCCCCTCTGATATCCTGTCGGCCCCCGCCGTCGCTATCTGCTTGTTCTCCCTCAGCAGGTTGTGCGGGTAGACGCGCAGCCTCGAGTAATAGCCGGCCTCGCCCGCCTTTTCCTCTAGCGTCTTGTTGGCAGTCAGCCTCATCGACTCGATGGCCCCCTGGCGTAGCTGGATGTTCTCGTTGATGAGCAGCTGGACGCGGTACCTGTACGTGCCCCTCTTGCCGCCCTGGAACTTTTTGATCAGCAGCTGCGGCTTGCCCTTGATGAACTCCTTCCTCGTGAACGACTGGCCGCTGCCGCTCCGGTAGTTGGCCCCGTGCATGGCGCCGCCGCCGGGCGCCCCATATTTTAACGGTGGGCCCCCGGCCCCGTATGAGTTCACGTTAAGCACGGGGTGGATCCTAGCTGATCACCCGGATCTATTTAGGCCGCCCCCGGAGGCCTCCCATGGGGGCGTCCGAGGAGGCAGCCATGGGGGAGAGGCTGGCGGCCCAGA
>UYNY03000042.1 GCA_900620265.3 Nitrosopumilaceae archaeon
GGCTCGGTATGCAGCGACCTGGACCTGACGCGTGCCGACATTGACGCCGCCCTTGAAGAGATCGACGAGCAGTGACGGCAGGGCGCCCCATTTATAAAAATGGCATATACGGGGCGCCGCATGGCGTGCATACGGGCGGCCGGCCTCACAAAGTCGTACGGGGGGACGGCGGCCGTCGACGGCGTCTCGCTCTCCGTCGAGCCGGGCCGGGTGTTCGGGTTCCTGGGGCCCAACGGGGCCGGCAAGTCCACCATGATAAAGATGCTCACCACGCTGGTGCGCCCCGACTCGGGGTCGATAGAGATACTCGGGATCGACGCGGTCGCCGAGCCGCTGCGCGTGCGCAGGCGCATCGGGGTCGTGCTGCAGCAGCCCAGCTACGAGCCGACGCTCTCAGTCGAGAACGCGCTTGAAAAGTACGGCATGATGTGGGGGGTGCCCCGGGACGAGCGCAAGAGGCGCGCCGCGCGCCTGATGGACGAGTTCGGGCTCGGCGACATCAAACACAAGAGGAACGAGGACCTGTCCATAGGCCAGCGCCGCCGCGTGCAGGTGGCGCGCGAGTTCATGCACGAGATGGACCTGCTGTTCCTTGACGAGCCGACCGTCGGGCTCGACCCGAGCGCCAGGCGCGACCTGCTTGACTATCTAAAGGAGAGGACCGGCGGCGGCCTCACCATATTCTATACGACCCACATACTGACGGAGGCCGAGTACCTCTGCGACGAGATAGCCGTCATAGACGGCGGCCGGATCCACACCACGGGGACCCCCGACGAGCTGCGGCGCAGGTTCGGCAGCGGCAGGACGGTCCGGCTGCGCCTTGACACAGAGGCGCCGGGGCTGGCAGCCAGGCTGTCTGGGATCCCCGGCTGCGAGGCGCTCCCCGGGGGCACCGTCGTGATAAGGTCGGAGAGCCCCGAGGAGGCGCTCCGGCTGGTGCTGGGCGCCCTTGATGGGTCTGGCGCAAAGATCGAGGAGATATCGGCAGAGCCCGAGACGCTCGAGGACGCGTTCCTGAGGATGATGAGGAAGGATGCACCCGGTTCTTAGGCTCCTCCGCAGGAACGTCACCATATCGCTGAACCCGGGGTTCCTCATATGGCAGATAATATTCCCGCTCGTCTATATCTTCGTGGCCGGGTTCGCCTATGCGCCGCTGATAAGCGGGGTGCCGCTCGGGGGGCGCGACCTTGACTATCCGGCGTTCCTCGCGTCGGGGATGATCGGGTTCAACATCATGAACAGCACGCTGGTCTCGGGGATCATCATATGGAACGACAGGCGCCACGGCATGTTCGAGCAGATAATGTCCGGGCCGTTCACGAGGGCGCACTATATACTGGCAAACATCGGCACCATCGGGGTCATCGGGCTGGCCAGCGCCTCGCTGATAGCGGCCGTCGGGTACCCGGTCTTCTTCGAGTCGGCAGAGTTCTCGCTGTATACGATCCCGGTGGTGGCGTTCGGGGCCGTCACCGGCTCGATACTCTTCGGCTCGCTCGCCTCGATAATATCGACCCGGCTGCGGTCCAGCGAGGGTTTCAACGTCGTGATAAACACGGTCTTTCTCTTCTTTGCGTTTGTCAGCACGGCGTTCTATCCTGCAGAGGGCGCGCCCGAGCCGCTGCGCACGGCCTTCTTCCTCAACCCGCTGACCTACCTGGTCGACGTGATACGCGCCGGCGTCTTTGGCGGGATCACAGAGTTCGTGCTGGTCGAGATGGCCGTCCTGGCGTGCGTCGCCGCGGCGCTATTCGTGGCCGCCTCGCGCCTGCTCACCAAGCTGGACCTGTGATATAGCCCGGCCCAGATTCGAACTGGGGTCTGGGGCTCCAAAGGCCCCCATGCTTGGCCGCTACACTACCGGGCTTCAGCGGCGCGGCCGGCGCCCCCCAAATTTAACTTGGGTTATGACCCTCTCGAATACCTCAAACGGGTCCTCCATCCCGGCCACGATCCGGGCCGCCCGCCGCCTCCGCGCCCCCCGCGGCGCGTCCAGCAGCCGCCTGACGCGGGCCGATATCGAGCCCGGCGTGGACCCCCTCTCTATGAGGCGCCTCTCCACCAGATAGTCATCGATGACGTTCGGGATGGGCCTGTACGAGACGGTCGGCACCCCCATCATGGCAGCCTCGACCGTCATGGTGCCGCCCGATCCTACAAAGACGTCCGTGTCCCGGAGCAGCCGTATCCCGTCATGGGACATGGTGACGACCCTGGCGCCGCCGATCCCCCGGAGCCTGGCAGCCTGCCCGGCATACCTTGCAAGCACCACTATATCCTCGCCGGCAAAGTCGGCCGCCAGCCTCCTTACCAGCGGGGCGGTCTTTTCAGAGCCGCGCGCGTACGAGGCCTCCTCCTCCTCGACCCGGACCAGTATCTTTCTTCCCCTGCCCCTGAACGGGAGCTTCCAAGAGTCGTCCACTTTTCTCTTCATCGTGACGGCCCCGTCAAGGGCGTTGTACCTGACTATATCCCCGGCTTTGATCCCGTTGATGGTGAACATCTCCTTTGGTATTATCCTCGGGGTGAGGAGCTTCCATGTCAGCGGCAGGACGAGCCTCATGATGGCAGTCTCGTGGGGGGCGTCGGAGAAGGCAAGGTGCCTCTTGCCGAGCCCGAAGGCGATCCGGGCCGCGTCCGGCGAGGTCGAGCTGACCACCAGGTCCGGGTCGAACCTCCTGACCGGCCCGAGGAGCCGCCCCATCCTGGATATGGCCGCCTCGAGCTTGCCGGCCGGGGTGCCGCCCCCGAACCTGCCTATTATGAGGGGCCTGTGGCCCCTGACCCTTGCCAGCCCCGCGACCTCGCCGTACGTCCGGGAGGTGAAGAGCACCCTGTGCCTCCTGCCCAGCCTGTCTATGAGCATCTGGTAGAATACCAGCTGCTTTGGGGTGAGGCAGTCTATCCAGATCCTCAAGCACCGGCGTACGGGGCGGTTCTTCTATAAGTTTTTCTTAGAGTGGTAGGGGGGGATCCCGGTGGCTGGGCCCAGGGTGACGGTATTCGGATACAGCACTGAGGGGTACGCGGCGGCCTCCCAGATGGCGGCAAAGGGGGCCGACGTCCGGATAATCGACGAGTCGGCCTCCTCGGCGGTCCACCTCAACGCCGACATTGCAAAGACGTACCCCGACATCGCCTCGCTAAAGGAGGACGACGTGCTGCTCTCCATGGAGCCCATCGACGTGGCGATCTCAAAGGCAAAGTACCTCTTCTTCGCGCCCCGCATACGCAAGACGGGCCAGGAGATAAAGGCCGAGGTCCAGCTAAAGTTCAAGGATGCCATCCGGCCGCTGAAGAAGGGCAGCTCTGTGGTCTTCTCGCTGCCGACGGGGTTCGGGGGTAACGGCGAGAACGCAGAGCTGCTCCAGCATGTGACGGGGTTCGAGGCGGGCAGGCAGATAAGGTACTATTACTATCCGCTCGAGGCGGGCGCCCCGCCGCCCCGGGTGATAGGGTCGCACGGGGGCGCGGGGGACGAGGTGCTCGCCGGGCTGCTGGCGACGGGCAAGAAGACGAGGCCGTTTGCTGCCGTCCAGGCGTCAGAGCACCTGCACGCCATGGACATCATGACGCGGCTCTCCGCGGTCTGCAACGTGCTCGAGGTGTGCCGGTACTCGCGCGGCGACCTGACGAGGGAGGACATACCGGATGACGACCTGCACGACATATTCCTTGACGGGATGATGGGCGGGATATTCGACATGCGGGCGCTTGCCGCCTCCATCGAGACGTCAAACTCGCTGCTATACCTTATCAACAGCGGGATAAAGGGGGTCGACGGGTACGTCAGCAGGCTCATAAACGAGATACGCGCCGTCCTAAAGAAGAACGAGATGAAGGCGGCAAAGACAAAGGTGGCCATCTCGTGGAAGATAGACAGGTATGCGATGCGGGGCGACAGGCTGGCCGTGCTGGACATCCTGATGTCAAAGCTGCGCGACTATTTCGGCGACGTCGAGGCGTACAAGGACCCGGGGTCGGACATCTTCCACACGGACAAGACGACCATAGCCGTCGCCTGCTCAAAGCAGGACTATGAGCACATTACGAGGACGTGCAAGGGGTCTGACATGCTGGTGGTCCGGGCCAACCCGCTGTGCGAGTCAGGCTGGCAGTGAGGCGGGATCCGTTCCGAATGTTTATTAGGCGTCCGGCGTGGAGGGCTGCCGGCAAAGGAGAGCTAAAGTGGTTCGATGGGACGCAACCCTGTCCCCCTTTCCAACATTACTCTTATTACCCCATCTTCTGATTGAAAATCCACCAGCCGGACTTGTGCTGGATGTCTTGTTCTATTTGGACTTGCACCGGCTCTTGACCCGGGGTCAACACGGGGCGCATGCGATCCTATAAACACTGGCACGCCGCGGGGATCCCAAGTTGGCGTCAGGATCCGGGATCGAGTGGACGGAGGCTACATGGAACCCGTCCACCGGCTGCACAAAGGTCTCACCCGGCTGCAAGAACTGTTATGCCGAGACCATGTCAAGGCGGCTCAGGGCGATGGGGCAGCCCAAGTACAGGAGGGGGTTCAAGTATGTAGAGCACCCGGGCGAGGTGGACCTCCCGCTCTCGTGGAAGAAGCCGAGGCGTATATTCGTCAACAGCATGTCGGACCTGTTCCACGAGGACTCGACTACCGCGTTCACGGCAAGGTGCTTTGATACCATGCTCAGGGCGGACTGGCACACCTACCAGGTGCTCACAAAGCGCCCGGACCGCATGGCAGAGTTCTCCGGCATGTTTGCCGAGGTGGCCGGCTGCGACATTCCGGGGTTCGTGTGGATGGGCACCAGCGTCGAGAGCTCCGAGTTCACGTACCGGCTCGACGAGCTCCGCCGGGTCAGGTGCATGACCAGGTTTGCAAGCTTTGAGCCGCTGCTGGGCCCGCTTGGCAGGCTGGACCTATCCGGGATCGACTGGGCGATAATCGGCGGCGAGAGCGGCCCCGGCCACCGCCCCGTCGAGGAGGAGTGGATACTTGGGATCATAGACCAGTGCAAGAGGCAAAAGGTGGCCGTCTTTTTCAAGCAGTGGGGCGGCCCGAGGCCAAAGTCCCGCGGCAGGCGGATACGGGGCAGGACGTACAGCGCCTATCCCAGGTATTCAAAGAGGAACCCGCTGAGGGGGGCGGGGCTTGACGTGGAAAGGTTTGAGCTGGTTCGTCCCGGGCGGCGGCGCAAGGTGCCCGCAAGGATGTAAGACACATGGAACCAGAGTCCGTCAGGGATATGCTTGATGACAAGCTTGAATCCATCATAGGCGGCTATGTCAAAGGCAGCGTCGGGTTCAACCACGACTATTACAAGGCGCTGCAGATCACCTTTGAGGTGAGGCACCTGCTTGGATACAGGGAGATAAACCCCCTCTCTGATTCGGGCATACACGTCCTGGGCACGGCAAGGCAGGACGGCATGCGGTGGTTTACGGTATACGCGAACATTGAGCTGGATGACAATCTGCAATGTATGAGCCTGGAGTGAGACGTATCCTGTTGCATGTGCGGCTGACTTGTATACCGCGGCATGCCAGATAACGGTCTTGATGGGGGGAAGATCTGCAGACTCATGGAATGCGCCACGTACATGCCGTGAGCGGGCCCGCGTACAAGCGCCTTTGTGCCCGCGGCGATCCGCCAGCCGGGCCGTAACCATGCCAGCATCACAGGCGGAAAGCGGCGGCCCGGCAACGTTGACCGTCTCCTGCGGGGGCATCCGGCGGGCCTCCCGGCGTGCGTGCCCGGCGACGGCACCCTGTCGATATCCGGCAGTGCCTATAAATTATCTGATATCGGCGTGTGGCTTGAATTGTCCACGGAGGGCAGCCAGATGGAGGATCCAAAGGAAGATACCAAGGTGGCCGTCGAGGAGGCCGCCGGCGTCGAGGCCGGAGAGGCAGCCGGACAGGCCGCAGAGCAGGCCCCGGCCGGGGAGCTAGAGTCAAGGTGCCAGGGCCTAGAGGAGAAGCTAAAGCACGCCATGGCGGACTATCAGAACCTGGAGCGCAAGGTGCGGGCCGACATTGAGAACGGCGTCAACGCGAGGACGGACATGTTCATGCAGGACTTTCTGACCATACGGGACGAGCTGGCCCTGGCCAGGGGCGCCCTCTCTGGCGCCGGGGCCGGCGGCGTCGACTCAATACTGAAAAAGATGGACACGCTGCTCTCAAAGCACAAGGTGGCCGGCATCGAGGCCCTCGGCGAGATATTCGACCCCGCCTACCACGAGGCCGTCTCCTCGGTGGAGGACCCGGCCCTCGACGAGAACACCGTCACGCGGGAGATCAGGAAGGGATATATTTCCGGCGACAGGGTGATACGCCCGACGCTGGTGGAGATATCAAGGAAGGTGTGATGGGATGGCAAAGGTAATCGGGATCGATCTTGGGACGAGCAACTCGGCCGCGGCCGTGATGATGGGCGGCAAGCCCACCATAATACCGGCCGCCGAGGGCGCGACCGTCGGAGGCAAGGCGTTCCCCTCGGTCGTGGCGCTCTCAAAGGACGGCGACCTGCTGGTGGGCGAGCCGGCGCGGCGCCAGGCCGTCACCAACCCCGACAACACGATCGTGGCTGCAAAGAGAAAGATGGGATCAGAGCACAAGTTCAAGGTGCTCGACAAGGAGTACAAGCCGCAGCAGATATCGGCGTTCATACTGCAAAAGATCAAAAAGGACGCAGAGGCGTTCGTCGGCGAAAAGGTCGAAAAGGCCGTGATCACGGTCCCCGCCTACTTTGATGACAACCAGCGCCAGGCCACAAAGGACGCCGGCACCATAGCGGGGCTAGACGTCGTCCGGATAATCAACGAGCCGACGGCGGCCTCGCTGGCGTTCGGGCTTGACAAGTCAAAGCAGGACATGAAGATCCTGGTGTTTGACTTTGGCGGCGGGACGCTTGACGTGACGGTCATGGAGATGGGCGGCGGCGTCTTTGAGGTGATGAGCACGTCGGGGGACACGCAGCTGGGCGGGACCGACATGGACCAGGTTCTGGTGGACTATATCACGGGCGAGTTCCGCAAAAAGGAGGGGGTCGACCTCTCTGGCGATACCACCGCGATGACCCGGGTCCGCGAGGCGGCCGAAAAGGCAAAGATCGAGTTATCGACGGTGATGGAGACGGACGTGAACCTGCCGTTCATCTCGCACGACCCGTCCTCGGGGGCCAAGAACCTCGAGGTGGGCATCACCCGGGCAAAGCTTGACGAGCTGATCCGGCCCATCGTGGATAGGTGCAAGCCGTCCATCGAAAAGGCCCTCGAGGACGCAAAGCTCTCGGCGTCGGATATAGGCAAGATAGTGATGGTGGGAGGTCCGACGAGGATCCCGATGGTCCGCAAGTTCGTCAGCGAGATAGTTGGGATGGACGCCGAATCCGGGGTCGACCCGATGGAGGCAGTCGCGATGGGCGCGGCCATCCAGGCGGGGATCATCGCCGGCGACGTCTCGAGTGATATCGTGCTGCTTGATGTCACGCCGCTCACGCTCGGCATCGAGACGCTCGGCGGGGTCCGCGAGCCGCTCATCGAGCGGAACACGACCATACCTACCTCAAAGAGCAAGGTCTTCACGACGGCTGCCGACAACCAGACGGCCGTCACTATCCACGTCGTCCAGGGCGAGCGCCCCATGGCGTCTGACAACGTCTCGCTGGGAAGCTTTAACCTGACGGAGCTGCCGCCTGCCCCGCGCGGCGTCCCGCAGATAGAGGTAAAGTTTGACATTGACGCCAACGGGATCATCAACGTGACGGCAAAGGACCTGGGCACGCAAAAGGAGGCAAAGATCACCATCGAGTCATCCACAAAGCTCTCAAAGGACGAGATTGAAAAGCTAAAGGAGGACGCCGAAAAGTTCTCCGACGA
>UYNY03000043.1 GCA_900620265.3 Nitrosopumilaceae archaeon
GCTACCGGGACGTCAAGAAAGAGTTCCCGCAGGTGGTCCTGGTGGAGAACGGGGAGAACCTGGGGTACTGTGGCGGCAACAACGTGGGGATATCAAGGTGCACGGGCGAGTACGTCGTGATACTGAATCCCGACACGGTGGTAACGCCGGGCTGGCTGCACGGGCTGCTTGACGGGTACGGGCGGCTGGGGGAGGGGCTCTACCAGCCGAGGCTACTCTCGTACGACGACAAGGAGAGGATAAACACAGCCGGGAACTGGATCCACCTGCTGGGGTTCGGGTTCTCGTCCGGCAAGGGCGGGAAAGACGGCGGCGGCACCGAGGGCAGGATCGGGTTCGCGTCGGGCGCGTGCCTATTTACGAAGAGGGAGGTGATCGAGAGGATCGGCATGTTTGACGAGTTCCTCTTTGCGTACCATGACGACCTGGAGCTGGGGTGGCGCGCCGCAAAGGCCGGCATCAGGTCGTACTATGTGCCGTCCTCGACCGTCTACCACGCCGAGAGCCTGACGTTCGGGTGGGGCCGTAAAAAGTACTTTCTGCTGGAGAGGAACAGGTGGTACTGCCTGCTGGTCCACTATTCGCGGGGGACCCTGTGGAAGATCATGCCGGCGCTCTTGCTGACGGAGATCCTCACGCTTGCGTTCTATGCGGGCCGGGGGATGGCCGGCGAGAAGATACGCGGCTATTCGTCGATAATGGGCAACCGCGGGATGATACGCAAGAGGCACGAGGAGATGGAGAGATCCAGGAAGATACCGGACGCCGAGATAGTGGGCAACTTCAAGGACGTCATGGAGATCCCCGCCCAGGTGTCCTCCGACAGGGCGGCAAGGGCGTTCAACGGGGTGATCGGGGCGCTGAGCCGGATGTCAAGGAAGCTGCTGTGATCACGAACGTCCTTCCGGGCTATATGCCGACCTTTTGCTTCCGGTTGACATAGTTGTCGATCTTTAGCAGCCTGTTCTCCATCACGGCGTCCTCCCTCTGGGTGGCCCTCGGCAGGTAGCAGTGCTTGCAAGGATCTATCATCTCCGTGCCCTTGTGCCTCTTGTGGATCTCCCTCGCCTCCTCGAGCCTCCTGCCGTGCCAGATGTCGTATATGGTCTCCTTGTTGGCGTCCCCGACCTGGTGCAGCATCATCTCGTCGTTGGCGCACAGCATCACCTCGCCTCCGGACCCGATGGTCATCCGCTCCCACAGCTGTGGGCACGTAAAGTTCTCCTCGTACTCGATATCGGTGTCGTTGTGCAGGTAGTCGATGAGCGGGTTCGACCCGATCTGGTCCGTTATAGGCTCGAACGTGTTGTAGAACACCTCCGGGTTGTCCTTTATCGCCGGCCACACGGTCTGGACCTTTATGACCGGCTTTGGCGTGCCCATCTCCTTCTTGATCTCCTTGAACCGGGCGATCTTGTCCACCATGTCCTGGAACTTTAGCGGGGCCCTGATCTTCTCGTATGTCTCGCCCACCCCGTCAAACGAGATGGTGAGCCAGTCGAGCCCGTACTCGACCAGCTTGCGGAACTTTTCCTCGTCGATCCTGCCCCCGTGCGTCAGGGTCGACACCTCTTTTATGCCCTTGTCCTTTGCATACTTTAGCATGTCTAGGATCTGCGGGTGTACGAACGCCTCCCCCCTGAGGCTCAGCCGGATCGAGTACAGGTTGTTCTCCGCGCCCTCGTCTATGATCTTCTTGAAGAGCTCAAAGTCCATCAGCCCCTTCTTTACGATCTTCTTGAACTCCTCCGTGGTGGTATAGCACATGGGGCAGTTGAGGTCGCAGACGCTTGATATCTCCACGTCTATGTGGGGCGGGAACCTGCTTACGTGGCGCAGCCGCGGATAAAGGTGCCACTTTGTCCTGTTCAACGCATAGCTTAGCATGTGGCCCCGGCCTCGGTTCAGCTCGAACCTGGCCTTCCTTCCCCGGGTGTCTAGTCGGAACTGCCCCTTGTTGATCTTCACGCCGCCCCCCGTGCCTGTTTGCCTTATAACTTTGTATCCTTCCATCCATGCCTACGGGCGGGTTCCGGCGGTCCCCGGCACCCCGATCGGGACCCGTGAGTACTGCCGCACTCAGTCCGGCGTGCCCCCGTCCCGGATAGCCTTTATCGCGTACTCGAACGCCCACGAGGCCCCCTTGTAGTACTCCTCAAGGTCGGCCATCTTCCTTGCCTCGTACTTTTTTGCAAACCTGTCCGCCTCGCTCTTCTTTTCTTCAAGCTTGCTCAGTATTTCCCTCTCACTCAAGGTCCTTCCACCTCAGTGTCTGGTGCCTCTTCAGGTTGAGCCTCGCCCTCATGCCTATGACCTTCTTCACGTCTTTTGGCTTTATCCCGTGTCCCGGCCTCATTATACGTACCATGCTCTTGGTTATTTTCTCGCCCTCTCTAATGTCCCGTAGCGCTGTGACGCTCTTGCGCGACTCTCTTCTGGTAAATACTTCACACTCTGCCGGCTTCTTGGATCCGGATCCCATGCTTGCAAACGCCACATGTGAAAAATCCACCAACCTGCGCAGCTCCCTAGGCGTGGCAGACAGCACGTGGTCAGGTCCTTTTTGTCGCTTGTCTAGAGTGACGTGTTTTTCTATTATGTTTGCACCGGCGGCGACTGCCGCCATGCACACGTCCATGCCTATACTGTGGTCAGAGTATCCCACGGGTATCCCCAGCCTCCTCTTCATGGTATCCATGGCTCTGAGATTTACAAACTCTGGCTCCGTCGGATATTTTGTAACACAGTGGAGTATCGAGAGCTTGTCGTTGTCGTTAGATGAAAAAACGTCCCGTATCTCCATCACTTCCGACATGTTGCACATCCCGGTGGAGATGATGGTAGGCTTGCCCAGCTTTGCAACGTACTCGATGAACGGCAGGTTCGTCGCGTCATCGGAGCCGATTTTGTAGATAGGCATCCCCACATCCTCCAAAAAATCTACATCTCTTTTGTCTGTAGGCGTTGAAAAGAAGACCACCTTTTTCTTTCTTGCGTACTTGAAGAGGCGGCGCTGTAGCGAATCCGACAGCTCCAGCTCCTTGAACACCTTGTATTGGGAAACTTTGCCCACATTGGGGAGGTCTAATACGGCGTCCTTTGTGGTGATCGAGTCAGCCTTGAACGTCTGGATCTTGACGCAGTCGGCCCCGGCGGCCACCGACTCGTCTATCAGCCTCTTGCCGTCCTCGAACGTGCCAAAGTTCACCCCGATCTCGGATATGATGTACGGCCGGTGGCCGTCACCGATCTTCCGGCCCTCGTATTCGAGCGTCCTCAACGTAGCCGGGCCCGGGCAATCTGATTATAATCATTTCCACTCTACCTTGGTATCCCTTATTATCCGCCCCGCGCCGGGCCCCTCGTTGAGGAGCAGGTCGAGGGCGCTCAGGTTGGGGATGAACTCCCCAAAGCGTTGCCTGTATTTCGGATGCCTCACATGTTGGAACTTTACGGATATCCCATATTTTTCAAAATCATCCAGCTTGAGGTAGTCAGAACCCATCGCCCCGGATATGTAGGTGTCCGCCCCGGTTGATCTACAGATGTCTAGAACCAGATCAGATTTTTTTTTCGTAATCCCCAACTCGGACGAGAATAACATCTTGATGTTTATGTTGAATATATTCATGAATATCTTGATTGTCTCCATATCAATATCCAAAAGCATCTTGTTTTCATTTTCATAACATGGAATGAATTTTGACCAGTATCGGAAAAATTCACATTTTGAGTAATGTATATCCACGCTCTTCCTGTGTGTCGACGCCCATTTTTGCGAGTTGTCAACCTCCACCTCATTGATTGCTGCACCATATGGTGCACTGACCGGCACCGTAAGCCAGGATGAGCCACGATCGGTTTTTATCCTGTTCCTGTTCTGCCATCCTCCGCGCTCGTACTGGACGTCATCTAGCACCACAAAGACATCGCTGTGCATCATCTTGTGGAAATAGCCTATCCAGGGCAGGTACCCCGGCTGGTGGATTGATACGGTGGTCAAACTGCCGTCCTCCCTCCTCCGGATGGGCGCGGCCCCCGCCCGCCACGTACCTGCACGGGCCGGCCCGGGGATTTTTCACATATAGAGATACCCATCCCGGCGTTAATAACAAAGCCGCGCGGGCCGTCCCGCGGATCCGAGCAAGTAGTTCGGGCTCCCAGACAGGACCTAGGGGATCCTGCCCGTCCGTACCCACGGGATCGGCGGCCACAGGTTCGTCCTGTACATGGAGGCCAACGGGGGTACAACCAGAACGTGGGCCTCTTCATGCGGATAGTCTGCTATCTGCTCTGGATCCGGTTTTGGGCGTATTTTAGCTAGGGGTGTTTATTGGATAACCACTTGCCTGTATTATCATCTGTTTGTCAGGCATGCTGTGTGTTCATCCGGCGCTCTTTTTTCCCGTTTCGGAGCTGGCCTCTGCCTCGTACATAGTATTCAGCAGGGCCATCTCGTCCTCCAGTGTGAATCGGGGCTCTGCCCCGTTCACTACGTCAAGGAACGCTTTCATCTCGTCTATGTACGACTCTGTCATACCCAGGTCCTTGCTTGCAAATCCCGGCTTGGGCGGCTCCACCGGATAGCCGCGGCGGTCGTCCTTCTCCGGATATGTGGACCAGCTGCTGCCGTCCCATGCCGACACCGTCCCGCCGTCCCACCTTATCGTCCCCTTTGTGCCGACGATCTCAAGGTGCATTAACGGCGGCCTCTGTATGAGGTTCACCACGACGCTAGCTAGCGCCCCTCCCTCGAGCTCCATTTGTAACGCATAGGTGTCAAAGATGTCTGCGTCAAAGTCTCCAAGCTTCTTGGTGTGGGCGAACACCGTCTTGGGCCTGCCAAGCAGAATGGAGAGCCAGCTCAGATCCCACATTATTATGTCCCTGCCGCCGCCCGTCTCCTTTTTGCCGACGTAGTAATCGGAGAGTCCCTCCCACGGGTGCCAGTCCGGCAGGTATGATCCGCTGTGGAAGTGGACCAGCAGCGGCCGGCCTATCGTCCCACTTTCCAGCATGGAAGACGCCCTGCGCACGGAGGGGTGGAATGCGACGTTGCAGCTGGGCATCCCCCGGGTTCCATTCTTGGAGCAGAGGTTGATGATCTCCTGCATGTCGCCGGGGGGCATCGTGTTGACCTCCGTGAAGAAGGGGATCTTTTGCCCGACCGCCGAGATCGCGTACTCTTTGTGGATGTGCGGCGGGGTGGAGATCACCATCCCGTCAGGGTTATCCGCGAGCGCCGCCTTGATGTCGCCGTATGTGGTTATCCCATAGAGATCTGATGACTGTTTTCTCCGCTCCTCCGAGATATCAAGCCCGACCACGTCAACCCCCAGGAACTGGAGGTTGCGCACGCGCCTCTTCCCCATCGAGCCGAGGCCTGCCACTAGGATCTTCGGAGCCATGTCAGTGTTCGGCGGGGTTTTCGACGAGAGGTTTGAGCATCTTGATCATATCGGCCTTTGAGAGTTTCTCGGCGGCGCTTGACGAGTAGGCGGAGTCGCCGCGCGCGCGCCTGTATCCGGGGTGCTCTGCCTCTAGATCACCGCCCTGGTCGTACCCCCTCGTGATGATATAGTCCCTGTCGCCCTCCAGAGTGTTCCTCATCTCGTCGGAGCTTATCAGCACCTCGGAGAGCTTTTCACCGGGCCGGATCTTTCCCATCCTGCACTCCGTGCTGCCGAGCATCTCAAAGAGGGCGTCCCTCAGGTCCATTATGTTGTACGCCTTTAGCTTTGGCACGAAGACGACCGAGCTCTTGTCCTTGGAGGCGCTCCCGAGGATAAAGTCCAGCGCCTCGTCCATCGTGAGGTTGAACCTCGTCATGCCCGGATCCGTGATCGTGATGGGCTGCCTCGCCTTTATCTGCGCGATGAACTTCGGGGCAACAGAGCCATGGCTCCCGAGGACGTTCCCGTATCTGACCCCGATGAACTTCGTCGGGTGCTTTTTCACGTCGACATAGTTGGCGGCGGATGTAAAGAGCTTTTCCATGAGCAGTTTTGTGGATCCATACACGCTCAATGGGGCTACTGCCTTGTCGGTGCTTACGCCCACCGCCAGCCCGACCTTGGCCTCCCTGCACGCGTCTATCACGTTCTGCGACCCGACCACGTTGGTCTTTATGGACTCGAACGGGTTGTACTCGACCTCCACCACGTCCTTCAATGCCGCCGTGTGGAAGACGATATCCGTGTCCTCCATGGCTCTTACCAGCCTAAAGTAATCCCGTATGTCGCCTAGGAAGAAGCGCAGCTTGGAGCTGTCCTGAAACTCCCTGCGCATGTGGATCTGGTTGTACTCGTTCCTGCTGTAGATCCGGATGATCTTGGGATCGTGCTGGAGCAGCCTCCTTACCAGGGCCGTTCCCAGAGAGCCCGTCCCGCCCGTGATGAGTATCTTTTTGTTCTCAAACACCGCCGCCCCCTTTCCCCGTATGTTAATAAATCACGCGGAGATCGGGCCGGTGGCGGCGGCTTCAGACAGGCACGCGGTAGCCTGGCCCCTCGGGTGCCGGCGGGGACGCCACCGTGAAGGTTAATACGCCCCCGGATCGGGCCGGATATAGTTGAAGATCCTCGCGCCCGGATGCGGGTTCAAGCCGGCCCCACTCCCCCGGATCCCTCCCTCCGACGAATACTCGCAGTTCCTAGAAGGAAGGGAGGTCGTCCTCGGGGAGGCGGGGGACGCGGGAGCCCCCCTCCGCCCCGCCGGCGGGATACTGTGTAAGGCGATCACGGCCGACGAGCGGGGCGCGTCATAAATGCACGGCGGCAGGAAGGTGATCTGCGTGATACTGGCGCGCGGCGGATCCAAGGGGGTTCCAAGGAAGAACGTAAAGCCGCTCAGGGGCAGGCCGCTGATCACGTACAGTATTGACGCCGCAAAAAAGGCGCCTGTCATAGACGAGGTGCTGGTTTCCACCGATGACGCGGAGATCAAGAAGGTCGCAGAGGGCGCGGGTGCCACCGTGATAGACAGGCCGGCGGAGCTTGCAGGCGACAATGCGGCATATATTGACGCGCTGCACCACCTGCTGCGTAGCGCCGGCGTAAAGCCCGACACCCTGGTGGTAAGCCTTGAGAACACGTTCCCGATAAGGGCCCCGGGGGACATCGAGCGGTGCGTCGAGTTGTGCGATGACAGCGTCGACTGTGTGGCAAGCGTGACCGAGGTCAAGGTAAACCCCGCCCTCATGTTCAGGCTGCAGGGAGAAGTGATGGTCCCATACGACGCCTCGCTAACTCCGAAGAACAGGCAGGAGATGGAGACGCTTTACGCGTACACCGGATCCATACTGGTCGGGTCTGCTAGGTTTTTCATGGGCCAAAAATCGGTCGCGTACGGCGGCAGGATCAAGGGATACGTGATGGACGAGAGGAGCTCGATTGATATCGACACACCGCTGGACTTTGAGATATGCGAGCACATCATGGGCATGTCTGGCAGGTAGCCCCGGGCCGCCGCTGACCGGGACGGATCAGCCGCCATCCACCTCTGCAAGTAGCCGCACGACGTCGTCCCGCGATACCGGCACCGGGTTGCGGTCAAGGTGCTTCCTGTCCTCCATGATGGTGTCGGCGGCCTCGTCCCTGTCCTGCTTCAGCCTCACCCCCTCAAAACCCAGCTTGTCCACTAGCCTTGAAAAGCGGGCGGCGTACCGTGATCCGTTAAACCTGTGCGCCACGGCGGTCGTAAACGCCAGCGCCCTGCCGTGCGGGATCCCCTCGTTGGAGTAGACGTATGATAGGGCGTGTCCCAGCGTGGTCGACGCGTTTCCGAACCCCAGCCCGTCAAGCAGCGACCCCATAGCGATCCTGTCCCGGTCCATCCCCAGTATGCCGCCCTCCAGCATGTCAAACGCCGCGTTGCACATAAACTTCGCATACGGGCTCGCTATGGTCGAGTCGAACGCCTCCGTGCACTGGGCGCACGCGTCTATCGCAGAGTTCCTCACCACCTCCTCGTCCGCGTCGTCAATGAACGCGGGATCCACCACAGCCTCGTCCGCGAATATCCCGTCGTCATGAAAGCTCCTCTTCTTCCCGTCCACCTTTAGCACCGATATGCGCGTCACCTCGCTGCCGCTGCCGAACGTGGTAGGTACCATGATCTTCCGCCACCCCGCCTTGAAGGCGCAGTACTTTGCCACGTCCATCGCGCTCCCCCCTCCGATCCCCACCACGCAGCCAAACCCTGATCCGAACTCCGAGAGGATCCTCCGGGCAGTCTCCATCGATGGGTTGGGCTCCACGGAGTCAAAGATATCACAGTCCCCTAGACCGGCATACTCGAGCCAGCCCCGCCGGGCGGCCCCCCTAGACGTCACCACCAGACACCCCTCCGGGCGGTCCATCCCGGCCGCGCTGCCCCTGCCGAACGTGATCCTAGGGGGCTGCCTTATGGGCCACATCCGGCATCCGGGAAAGATCCATTATAATATGCATGGATCTGACGCGGGCCGTGGAGACGGGGGGAGGGCCGCGGGCCCTGAGATCGGCGTTCGACGGGGGCCGGATCCTGAGGACGGCGGGGGCCTTTGATGCCATGTCGGCCAAGCTGGTCGAGCTGAGCGGGTTTGACGCGGTGTGGGCCGGCAGCTTTGCCATATCGGCCACCCACGCGCTCCCAGACGCGAGCATACTAACGATGACGGAGTTTCTGGCTGCCGCCTCGCGCATGGCAGACGCGTGCTCTATACCGGTCATCGCGGACTGTGACACGGGATTCGGTGGCCCGAGCAACGTCAGCCACATGGTGAAAAAGTACGAGGGGGCCGGGATCGCGGCCGTATGCATCGAGGACAAGGTGTTTCCAAAGCAGAACAGCCTGCTAGAGGGCGGCACGCAGGAGCTGCTGCCGGAGAAGGAGTTTGCCGCAAAGCTGATAGCGGCCAGGGACGCAAAGTCGGATCCCGATTTCATGGTGATCGCCCGGGTCGAGGCGCTGATAGCGGGGCTCGGGGCGGGCGAGGCCATACGAAGGGCCACGGCGTATGAAAAGGCCGGGGCTGACGCCGTGCTGATCCACTCAAAGGCCGGATCCCCCGGCGAGGTGTTCGAGTTCTGCGATGGGTGGAAGGGCTCCGTCCCGGTGGTGGCGATCCCCACGTCGTACCCGGATGTTACGCTCGGCCAGCTTGAGGAGCACGGCGTCGGGATGGTAATCTATGCAAACCAGTCGCTGCGGGCGGCACACCGGGCCATGGCAGAGCACCTCGGGCAGCTCGCATCGGCGGAGAGCTTGAGCGGCGCCGGCACGCCGATAAGTCCCATGGAGGACATATTCAGGCTGCAGGAGATGTACGAGATCAAGAAACAGGAGAAGGATATAGAGGCCAACCTCAAAAAGCTGGGATACGTGAATTGAACGAAAAAGCTCAGAGAGGTGCATTCAGGTACATGCATAGGAAAGGCGTGACCGACTTTGTGGGCGTGCCTGACTCTACGCTCAAGCACTTTATAGACGAGGGGCTGGGGCGCAAAAAGATCCTCATAGCCACCAGGGAGGAGGAGGCCATCGGGATCGCGGCGGGCATGTCGATGTCAGGCGGGACGCCGCTCGTATTCATGCAGAACGCCGGCCTTGCAAACTCTATCAGCACCATCACGTCCCTGGTAAGGATGTACGAGATCCCGATGATCCTGGTGGTTGGGTGGAGGGGGTACCTCCGTGACGACGCCCCCGAGCACCTGGCGGTGGGGCGGATCCAGCAGAGGCTGCTCCGGCTGGCCGGCGTCACGTCCAGGATAATGACGGAGGAGAACTGGAGGGAGAGGTGCGACTGGGCGCTCGACTCGGCAAGGTCCGGGAGGCCGTGCGCCCTGGTCGTAAGGAGGATGTTCCATGATTAGGAGGGAGGCCGTCGGGATAGTTGCAAGGCATATGGGGGACGACCCGGCCGTCTCTGCCAACGGGTTCATCAGCAGGGACCTCCACGGGGTCCTAGACAGGGGGTCGAACTTTTACATGATAGGATCCATGGGGCTGGCATCCTCGATTGCGGCCGGAATCGCGATAAGGAACCCGAAGAGGCGGGTCTTCGTGCTGGACGGGGACGGCAACCTGCTGATGAACCTCGGATCCCTTGCCACCATAGGATCCATGAAACTGAACCTGGTCCACGTCGTCTTTGACAACCGGGCCCACGAGTCGACCGGCGGCCAGCCCACGGCGGCCGGCAGGGTGGATCTGGGCAAGATAGCTATGGCGGCAGGATACAAGACGCACTATGCAAGGACCGGGGCGGAGCTTGACAACGTAATGAAGCGGGCGGCGAGGGCCAAGGGCCCGATCTTCGTGCTTGTCCGCGTCAGGACCGGCGGGGAAAAGAGCGGCAGGGTGGCGATCGCGCCCGGAGACATCAGGAGGAGGTTCGAGTCAAGCCTGTGAGGGCGGTGATAGCGGCCGCCGGCTCTGCAACCAGGCTGGGGGAGCAGACGCGGCGCATGCCAAAGGGGATGCTCGATATCAACGGGATCCCGATGCTGCAGAGGCAGGCGGACCTGCTGCGCCGCGGGGGCGTCGAGGATATCGTGGTGGTCGTCGGCCCCCACAAGGAAGAGTTCTCCATAGATGGGGCCAGGTACATAGAGGACAAGGGCCACGCCGACCACGACGTGCTCCTGAGCCTGATGGCCGCAAAGAAAGAGATCACCGGCGACGTCATCATATCATACTCTGACATACTGTACGGGATGGACGTGCTGGACGCGGCGATAAGGTCGGATGCCGACATTGGCATGGTAACTGACACGGACTGGAGGGGAGGCTACGAGGGGAGGACCGAGCACCCGGTATCCGAGGCCGATATCGTCCTGATGGACGGCGGGAGGGTCGTGCGGGCCGGAAAGAGGATCCCCACCGGCGGATCCCACAGGGACGGCGAGTTCATAGGCATGGTAAGGCTCTCCCCGGCGGGGGCCGCCGCGTTCGTGAGGGAGTTTGAGAGGGCCGAGGGGTCGGCGCGGGGCCCCTTCCACGGGGCGGCAGAGTTCAAGAGGGCGTACCTGACGGACATGATCCAGGAGATCATTGACAGGGGGATCGCCGTGGCCCCGATAGAGGTGTCGGGCGGGTGGGTGGAGGTGGACACGCCCCAGGACCTAGAGAACGCAAGAAGAAGATTCACCTGACCGTGTATTTCTTGATCTCCTCTGACAGCGAGTCCTCCATCGGGATCCCCGTCCCGGCAAGGTTCCTCTCCTCGCCCGGATCCGATCCCAGGTCGTAGAGCTCGCGCGTCCCGTCGTGCTCGTTGAGGATCAGCTTCCACCCGGACCTGCGGAGGGACCTCGTGTTGGGCCTCTCGGGGGGGCGGGTGCCGCTCAGCGGGTTGCCCGTCTCTGAAAAGGCGCCAAGCTCGGGTGCAGAGCCCCCTCCTATGAGCGGCATAAGAGAGACGCCGTCCATCGCCTCGTGGGACTCTGACGCGGGGATCCCAAGATAGTCCAGTATGGTGGGCGCAAAGTCGACCGTGCGGACCTGCTGATCCACGCGTATCGGGGATATCCCGGGCCACATGAAATACGCGAACGTGCGCAGCGTATAGTCATAGCAGAACGCCCCGTACGCGCGCTCGCCCACCTTCTCGCCCGTGCTGATGCCGTGGTCTGACATCACGAGGACCAGCGAGTCTCGGTCCAGCCCCAGCTCCCTGATCTTTCCCAGCATGGCATCAAGGTACTTTTCGGCCCCGGCGAACAGCCTGTCGTACCTGCGGCGGTTCCCCTCCCGGTCGGCAAAGTACTCCTCGCTAAAGTTGTCATAGACGCGCAGCACCTCGTTCATTATCCCGGTGTGTATGTTGCTGTACTGCAGGTAGAGGAAGAAGCTGCTGCCAGAGTCGTTCTTCCCCTTCATCTCGTCCAGCATCCCCGCGTGCCTCGCGGCAAGGTCGTCCTTTGACTCGTCGTGTATGAGGAACTCGTCTAGGCCCTGCTTTGGCACCACCAGCTCGTTCACAACGTCGGCCACCGTATAGTACCCGAGGTCGTGCAGGTACTCTGGAAGCGTCTTGAACATGTCCTTCTTGAACTTGTAGGTCGACCAGTAGCTGTCCGTCCCGGTCCTGCACCCGTACGAGCCGCTAAAGACGGCGTGCATGGCCGCGATCGTGTGCGGCCCGTAGGTTATCGGCTGCGAGAAGAAGGCCGAGCGCCCGGCAAGCCTCCCGAACACCTCGGATCCGAGCGCCCTGTCCAGCCTGCCGCCGTCGATCATCAGTATGATGACGTTCCTCCCGCCCACGGGCGGGCCCCGGACGCATTTAATAAAAACGGTTCACACATACCCGAGCTTTCGGAGCTCGGCCTCGACCTTCTCGCGGCCGGGGTCGTCCCCCGGATCGCCCGGACCCCCGCCGGCGGCCCCGTGGTCCAGGATGCCGCGCAGGATCCCCTCCAGATCCTCCACGGCTCCCGGGTTCTCCCCCGCTATATTGTGCTCCTCCCCCGGGTCGGCAGACAGGTCAAACAGGATGGGATCGCGGCCGTCATCCCCCCGGATATACTTGAACGCCGGCGTCCTGACCCCCACGAACCTCCTCGACTTTGTTATGGTGGGCATGCTCTCAATGTACGCCGGCCCCGTATCGGCGCCCCGGCCCCGCATCAGCGGCACGAGGCTGGTCCCGTCCCTGTCATCGAGGCCGCCGATCCCCAGCAGGTCCATGATCGTGGGAAAGACGTCCACGTTGCGCACCTGCCGCTCCACCAGCCTGCCCCCCTCGACCCCCGGCCCGTAAAACAGGAGCGGGGTGACCAGCGTGTCATCGAACATGTGGTGGCCCGGGAGGGTCCGGGTCGCGGTGAGCGCGCGCTCCTCCAGGTTGGATAGATCCATCCCCCTGATCTTTGACTCCCTCATCTTTGAGCGGATGCCGTGCAGCGCGGCGGACACGCGCTCCGTGACCGGCCGCAGCGCGATGGGGGCGTGGTTGCCGGCCCTCCACAGCATCCTCTCCACGGCCCCTCCCTCCAGGTTGATCCCGCCGCCTCTGGGGACGAACCTGACGTACTCGCCGTGGTCCGACGTGATCACGACCAGCGTCTTCTCCGGATCCGCGGCGCCGACGATCCTCCCGATCCAGGTGTCAATGTACGAGATCATCCTGTCATAGTCGGTGTTGCCGTGCCCGTCCCCGAGCCCGGGCGGGACGAATATCGGGTGGTGCAGGTCGTTCAAATGCATGTAAAAGAGCCACGGCGAGGCATCGAGGGACCCGATGTGGTCGACGAGCCGCTCGCCGAGGCCGTCGTGCAGGCTCAGATAGTTGTTGTGCTTGGTGGCCGTCAGGTGGTGGTCGAACTCCTTCGTGACGCCCATCAGCTCTGCAAGGTTGGTCATGGTCGCGTGGGTCGAGTACCCGTGCCTCTTTAGCAGGGGGACGTACCCGCCCAGGCCGGCGCCTGCCCCTTGGTAGCTGCCGCCCGCCAGACCGGTCCTGGTCGGGAAGAGCCCCGTGAATATGCTCCCGATCGACGCCATGGTGGCAGCCACCGGGCTGACCGACGTCGTAAAGAGGGTGCCCCCCGCGACCAGCCTGTCGATGTTGGGCGTGAGGGCCGTCCTCTTCCCGTGTATCCTGTCGCTCCTCATCGAGTCCACCACTATGAGCAGGACGTTGTGCATGGCCCGCCGCGGCCCGCCCACGCATAATAAGGCATTCCATGCCCGAGTTCGAGGTAGCTAGCGGCCCAGCCGCTCTGCCACCACCGAGGCGATCCGGGAGCTAGAGGCGCCCGTGGCGGGGAACATCTCGCGGCGCCTCAAGTCAAGCTCGCCCGAGACCTCGACACCGGCGCCGAGCAGGTCCCGCACGGCGCCCGCGACGCCGTCCAGCTTGCACCCTGCCACCAGCCCCGACGCGGCGCCCTCGGCATACAGCGGCGGCGCGGGCAGGTCCGACCCCGTCTCTACCACCACCAGCCGCGTGCCGCTTGCCAACACCTGGGTCTGCGCCGTCGTGTTCCCGAACGAGACGGCAATGTCAAAGTTTCTGATGATATCGGGGATCTTTTCCTGCTGGAGTATGCGGATCCCGCGCCCCTCCAGCAGCCTCTCATAATACTGCATGTCCTCGGACGAGGGGTGGATCTTTACGGTGATCCGGAGCGATGTATCGCCAGAGAGCCCTGATACGAGCCCCAGTATGAACTCGTCGGACTGCCCCTCGGTCCAATAGTTGTGCCCCATCAGCGAGTCGGTCACGATCAGCACGTCCGCCGGGTCGCCGGGCGCCTTTGCGGGCCTTGGGGCCCCCAGCTCGCCAAAGTTCTCCCAGTACGGGTTGCCGGTCACGAACATGTCATCCCTGCTTATGCCCAGCCCCTCCAGTACCGGTATCCACGAGTCATCCGGCAGAAAGTGGCAGTCCGCAAGCTCGTTGTAGCGGCTTAACTTTCCGAGCGCGTACATCAGCATGTGGCGCAGGACGGCGGAGGCAGAGGCGGGGACGCCGGCACCCGCTCGGAGCATGGTCCTCAGCATGAACCTCGCCTTGTACATGACAAAGCCGACCCTGCGGAACGGGCGGCTCTGGCCGGCCGTGTCAGTCGTCATCCTGTCCGAGAGCAGCTTGTTGAGCACGTTTGATGCGGCCGGCCGCGCCGGGGTGCCGGCCGCGCCGACCGCCGTCCCGTACACGTACAGCGAGAATACGGGGATCTTGAGGTGCCTTGCAGCTATGCAGAACGAGTGCTGGATGATATCTGCCGTGCTTGTGACCAGGATGCCGTCCGGGGCCGCGCTCTCCAGCAGGGAGACGGCGTCCGCGTGGCCGTGTATGTCCAGTATCCGGGCCCCGCCCGCCTCAGAGTCGCCCGTCCTGTCAGGCTGGAAGATCACCCACGTGACCTCTAGCCCCTCCCTCTTTTCCAGCTCGTCAAAGATATTGCCGAACGCCACGGTGCGTATGTGGTGCCTCGACGGGTGCACGTATGTCGGGGCCAGGATCCTCACGCCCGGGCGGGGTGGCGCCAATCTATAAAAATCATTCACAGCGCGGCCCCGCATCAGTGACGTGCGTACGGGACCCGCTGATCTACCGCTACCTGCGCGCGCCCACCCTCATTATGCTGAACAGCACGACCGATACCATCATCAACAGTATCCCCACCAGCAGCAGCGCCAGCGAGGCGAACGTGAACGGCAGTGAAAAGTAGAATATCTCG
>UYNY03000044.1 GCA_900620265.3 Nitrosopumilaceae archaeon
TTTGGTGTGCCGTGCCGCCACGCCCGTTACGGGGCGGGGGAAGGATCTAAATGTTTCCATGAAGTCCGGGAACCACGCACCTTGAGGTAGCTCGCGCCGCTAAAACGTCAATTTTGCATAAATCCTACTGTAATCGGATCACTTTATTAAATTTACCATGTTTGATACTTTAGATATATTTGATCAATTTAGAATACTACCATATTATGGCAGTCCGCCTATGAAGGATCAAGATTTGTTTGAGAGTTCGTCTAATAGATCTGCCAAATATTCCTTACCCAGCGGGGATAACACCACATGCTCTTTATCATCTAGAGATTTGAACAATTTGTATTTTCTCTTAAAATTTCCATGAAAATTATTATCATCAAAACAATCATGTTCTTTGCATGCAACCCTGACATCTTCATACGAGAATTCAAACAAGCCATCATCTAAAGCACGTTCTAATGCCTTCATGCAGGCGATCTGTATCTGAGAACGCGCGGCAGATCTGTTTTTTATCACATATTTTGGAGCAATCTCATCTGGTCCGGTTATGGAAAAATAATGATTAATGTTGGATTCGGGTATATTAAACCGAGCCATAAATGATGCTACCGATACTGGCAGATTGTATCTATTATCAATGCTTTCACCGACATATGCTGGCACATTGTATACGCTGGAGTCTGTGGAACACAATAATTTGAGCAACAGTTCTAATGCCATTGCACGATATTCCTCAGGCACGATTTGGGCCAATCTTACTGCCTCCCTGACCTGGGCTTCAAGTCTAGTGGTCCCGGACGGTCGATCTTGGTCGGTCTCACTCATGACTTGCGTGCTCCATGCCGTATTAATATACTTTAAGGTAGTAATGCCTGTAAGCGATCAGGCACCCGCCAGCAGTGAGGCTCGGACGGAAGACGTGGGTCTTCAGCGTGCTGATGGCCTGCCTGTGCGTGTGGAAGCTACGATGCCCAGATCCGACCCGGGGGGCTCCGGGTGCCCAGAGAGGCGTGAATTCTCGTACCACAAATCTGATAGAGTTATATTGCTTGGTGCCTGCGTTATAGCATGATTAAGCCTCGGAAATTAGATCTTGTTTCAGATGAACCCGCAAAAGAAAATCTACAGTTTGAATTCGACGAATATGCAGAAGCGATATCAGGATTCCTAGCTGATAATAACACTCCAAGGCCATTTGTAATCGGAATCAATGGTGAGTGGGGCAGTGGTAAGACGACGTTTCTGAGAGCTATAAAGAAGAGACTGGAAGAGAAAAATACGGATGAATCCCAAAAGATAATTGAGTTTAGTAGTTGGCAATATGAAAGGACAGACATTTTTGCATCATTATTGTGGGAAATTGGGCAAAGTTTTGACAAAACCGCTCAAATTGAAAAGAACATATTAAGATTTGGTTGTGATATATTATCACGTAGAATTGCAGGTATGTCGCTATCAGAAGTTGAGAGCCATTTCAAAGGATTATCTGATAATATAAGGACTATAAAAGAGAAATTGGATAAAGTGGTAAACAAAAAAACAGTACTCTTTATAGACGATTTAGACAGATGCAGTACAGAAAACATACTTGTGATGTTAGAAAACATCAAATGGTTTTTAACAATAAAAAATATGATCGTTGTGATTGTTGTGGATATGGACAAAGTTGAAAAAGCATGGAGTCTTAGATATAGAAATGAATCAGCGAAGGAAATTGGAAGAGATCATACTGAAAAATTGTTCCAGTTAAGACTATCGATTCCGATAAAGATTAATCTAGATTTGGTAGAATACGTAAAACAATTAACTAAATCAATGGATGATGATGAAATCCAATTTTTTGTAACTGCATTACCACCAAATCCAAGAAAGATAAAGTTGGCATTAAATTCATTTAATTTTGCGCTACATAATAACATAACAGAAGATTTTGAATCAGAGCAAACAGAGCGGATCTACATACGGACACTTATAACTTGGATTGCTATATCATATCACCATCATGACATAGCAGAAGCTGCAAAAATAGATTCACGCAGTTTTCTTAAAGCGGCGCTGATATGTTCATATGCGGTAACACAGCCAGCTCTATATGATTTTTTAAAACGATATGAGCATAATCAAAGTACCAATAACTTTCAATCATACAGACTAGAGGACACATTGGATATAGAACACAAAGATATAAATCAAAACATGTATGAAATATTAAAAATTTGTATGGTAAAGAATCAACGGGTATTCAATATTTTAAAACACTATGGAAATATTATGGATGCTAAAAATGTATATAAAAATAAAGTACATACCTTTAGTTCAGTAGTTTCTGAACTTGGCGAAGATCTTGATATCTTTAGAACAATAATGCGCCAAACTATGCTATAGCTCCGTTTAAAAATTATTAAGTTCAAATCTTGTTTAATATGATTTATTGATACCCAATATCAGAGTCCAAGTCCATATAGAAGGCGTGCAGTATATACTACTTTAGAGGAGCCCATTGTTTTTGAAAAGCGCGTGCAGCGTCCCTAGAGCCGCGCGGCAGTCGGATCCTCCGCTCGGGGGGTCGTTCTGGGTGGGCCCGTGGATTTCTGTGTAGGCCACCTGTGATGGAGTCAAAGACGTACGGGATATAAGATGGATTCTCCTCAAGCGCCCGAGTGCAGCAGGCGATCGCTTCCACGTACTGGTGAGCCTCGTTCAGATCTCTTGCCATCTCGGCAAGGGTTTTGGGGTCGTTCCTAGAATCAGGCATGCGTTTGGTGAGGAGGTGAGTTGTATTTAACTTTTAGACGGTGAGATGCAGTCCCGCTCACCACCGCTGACCTCCATCACTCAGGCTCGGGGTCAAGAGAGCCCCCATTTATGGGGTTCGCAGCAGGATCCGGGGTGTTCGTCCGATGATCCCGCTTGGAGGGGAAGGCCGGGCCGCGGCACACGACGGCTTACAGCATCCGCTTCGCTCGGATCAGGCTACTCACTAGTCATCGGTGGAGGGATGAAACACGCAGGGGATCGGGCAAGGAGCATCATGGTGATCCCACCCGCGGGATCCTGAGATGACTATTAGCCTGAGGGAGTTTGGTAGCCATCCACATGGCACATATGGGGTAGGATCGGGTGGCGGCCACATGGATCCCAGCATGATCAGAGAGATGGGGTTACTTACGGACGAACCGGAGGGCTCAGACCTGCATTTTGGCTTTGAAGAGCAGGCAAGATCGACGGCGATCCTCCTAAAGCAGGCTCCTGCCCCCTTCGTAGTAGCCATAGATGGGGAATGGGGGAGTGGAAAGACCACGTTGATAAGAAGGATCATGAAGATCCTGAAGAAGGACGACAAGCCTCCAAAGATGATTGAGATCAACGCGTGGAGGTATGAGAGCACGGATCTCTTCACGGCTCTGCTGGGCTGCGTTAAAAAGAGGTTTCCTAAAAGGATGAACAAAGTAGCCAGATTTGTCAGCCTGATCCTGGATATAATATCTCGCGACATACTAAGAATGAGTACGAGGGAGGTGGGGGAGCATTTTGAGAACCTGTTGACGGAGGTGAAAACAATAGAAGAGCTTTTGACCAATACGGCCAAGGAGAGGACGGTAATATTCATAGACGACCTGGACCGGTGTAATATAGACAACATGCTTGCCATGTTGGAGAACATAAAACTGTTCCTCATGATGGAGAATGTCGTGGTCGTGATTGCCATAGACATGGAAAAGATCGAACATGCGTGGAATCTAAAACACGGAAAAAAGTCATCAACGGAGGCGGGGGTAGACTATGTTGACAAGCTTTTCCAGCTGAAACTGCCAGTTCCACACAAGCATGATGATGATCTAGCAGAGTATGTACGGCTCATGGCTCTTTCTCTTCCCAGAGTGTATATAGATTATCTCGTAGATATACTACCACCGAACCCACGCAAGATGAAGCTGGCATTGAATTTCATCTATTTTGCGGTATCTTCGACCAATAATTTTCCCCCTGGACATGAAACATCCAGTAAGAGGTTCTTTGCAATGATGGCATGGTATGCGATAAGAGACGTACACAAAGAGTTTACGAATAAGGTTAAAAGATCACCAAGGGATCTCGTCTATCTTGCATGGCTTTGTGCTAATGCTGGCAGTTATTTTGAATTTCAAAAAACTGCTGGAATAGCTTTAAGACTACGTGAAACTAATAGTCAAGTTCCCATATCTAATAAAAATGGCGAGAGTGTTATGGCATCAGATGTTGTCACGGAACAGATGCTAGACATGATGGCCATATGCATGTCTGACTCGAATATATTTAGAATACTGTATCACTTTGGACAAAATCTTGGCATAGATTTCAGATCAACTAAAAACCTACCTATCTCTGAGAGCGATGCCAAGATGTTTGAACCGGCATTCATGTTATTTGAAAGTGTGGTCAGGGGCACGGGCACGTAGCCCGCTAGTCGATTCACGGAATATCATCTTCAAGCGGCACTGAACTATCCGAGGGCCATTTTTTCGACGTGGGGGATCGGGCCCGTCCGGAGGCGTCGAGGGACTCATGGGTTTATATCATGCCCCGCGTACCCGGCGGGCAACATGCAGTCAGAGGTCGTGGACATAAAGCGGGACGACTGTGGGTTCACCTATGCGATACTCCGTAATGGTGAAAGGCTGTTGATTGGCGAGGGCTCCGGGATTGAACGCGGGGACGTACTCATAATTGAAGACGATTACGCGAGGGTCGAGCGCTGCGGTAAGACATGCATAGATGGAGAGATAAAGGCCAAAAGGGACAAGAGCGATTTGGACAAGCATATGCCCGACTGGGGATTCTAAGACCTAGCAAAGACTTTAGGGGATAGTCTAGGGCGGGTGCGTCCATATCCCCCACACGGCACCCCCAATTGGTTTATTTAAAGACCCCCCTCCCCCGCCATACCATGCAGCTCCAGCTCCAGCTCCCCCGCGGCCGGCGGGCCGTCCCCCTGGCCCTGGCGGCCCTCTTTGCGTGCGGGCTGGCAATCCGGGCGGCCCACCTGCCCGCGGACCTCCCGGTGATACTGGACGCCTCGCTCTACTTTTGGTACGCCAGCGACATTGCCATCCTCGGGTCGCTCCCCGCCGACTATGCCCCGGCCAACACCGGCTGGCCCATGTTTCTCTCGCTCTTCTTCGGGCTGGTCGGCTCTGGGGACCACCTTGACCATATGCTAGTCCAGAGGGCCCTGGCGGCCGTCCTCTCGGCGGGGACCGTCCTCCCCGTCTATATCATCTGCAGGAGGTTCTTTGCGCCGGGGATGGCCCTCGCGGGCCCGGCCGTCTTCGTCCTCGAGCCGAGGATCATCGAGAACTCTGTCCAGGGGCTCATCGAGCCGCTCTTCGTCCTGCTGGTCGCCTCGTCGCTTGCCTGCCTCCTCTCGCCGGACAGGCGCGCCGTCCTGGCCTCGTTCCCGCTGCTGGCGCTCGCCGCCGTGACGAGGGGCGAGGCGCTCGCCCTCATAGTGCCGTACGTGGCGATCCATCTGGCAAGGTACCGGAGGTCGAGGAGGGACCTGCTGCTGGCGCCGGCGGCCGTGGCGATATTCCTGCTGGTGCTGGCGCCGGTGTCCATGCACAGGATATCCGTCGAGGGGACCGACGCGCTGTTCATGAGGGCGGGGGGGGCCGTCGAGGGGATCACGGGGAGGATCGCATCGGAGCTCGCGCCCGCGCCGGATCCCGCCGATCCCGGGGGGGATCGGCCGCCTGATCCGCCCCCGCGGCCGGCCGGCACGGGGCAGGTCGCGAGGTTCTGGGGGCTGGCGGCCGACCTTGCGTCCACGCAGACGCCCTCGTCGTTCCCGGTGATCATGCTGCTGGTCCCGTACGGGGTATACGGGATCTGCAGGGGGATCCGGATGGACGGGGTGGCCGTCCTGGCGGTGCTCTGCAGCATGGCGGGGGTGGCCGCGTTCGGGCTCAGCTTTAGCTTTCTGCCTAGGTATATGTTCTGGATGGCCCCGCTGCTCTGCGTGCTGTGCGTCTTTACGATATCAAGGATATCGGGTATGTTCACGAGGAGGTCGCTTGCGGCGGGGGTGGTGGTGGCGCTGTTTGCCGTATCTTCGGTGGCGGTACTGGAGGACCGGCGGGACGACCTGGGGGGGAGGGAGGCGGCGCAGGTGGCCCGGGAGGTCGTCCAGAGGGCCGACGTGGTGAACCTGTACCTGCCGCAGGTAGGATACCTGTATGCGGCGGGGCTTGAGGGTACCGGCTATCCGATACTCCGGTCAGAGTTCGAGGGGGAGACGGCCGGGCGCTGCACCGAGCCGGTCTACTGCCCGGGGATAAAGAACCCGGCCGGCAGCATTACGTATTTTCTTACGGGGGCCGGGGCCGGGGTGACCCACTTGGTGGCCGACGACCAGGACAGGAGGAGGGCGCAGTTCCTCATACACTTGTATCACAACGAGGACGAGTACCCGTACCTTGAAAAGGTGTACGACTCGGCGGACCACGGGTTCTCATATCATGCAAAGATATTCGAGGTGGACAGGGAGGCCCTTGCCGAGCACCTGCGGTAGGGGGGGCGTCCTACATTCATATTTCATGGGCGGGACGGCGGCCCGATGATACCCGAGGCCGTCTATTACGTGCTGGCGGCGGTAATGTCCGTCGGGGCGGCAGGCTGGATCCTGATCATCCGCAAGATGTCAATGACGTTCAGGCTGGCACCGCGGCTTGGCGGCGTGCCGCCGGACGACCCGCCGATGGTATCCGTGATCGTGCCTGCAAGGAACGAGGAGAACTACGTGGGCAGGTGCCTTGAGTCGCTACTGGCGCAGGACTATCCCAACTATGAGGTGGTGGCCATTGACGACTCGTCGGAGGATCGCACCGGCGATATAATAGCGGGGCTTGCCGCCGGGGACGGGAGGGTGGTGCACGTCAGGAGCGGCCAGAGGCCGGACGGGTGGATGGGAAAGTGCTGGGCGTGCATGGAGGGATACGGGAAGGCGTCGGGGGAGCTGCTGCTCTTCACGGACGCGGACAGCGTCCACTCGCCGGGGGCGGTCTCGGCGGCCGTCGGCCAGCTGGTGTCAGGCAAGCTTGACGCCCTGACGGCCAATCCGAGGGCGCTCGTCCCGGGGTTCTGGCCGGCAGTCTTCGTGCCGGTGCAGCTCTGCTTTGGACACAACAAGCACTCGATGCTGGATGTGAACGACCCTGCAAAGGGGACGGCGTACTTTCTTGGCAGCTTTTACCTCATCAGGAGGGGGGCGTACGAGGCGGCGGGGACGCACGAGGCGGTCAGGGACCAGATATACGAGGACATGTTCATGGGGCGCCGCGCAAAGGCGGCCGGGTGCAGGATCATGGCGGTGAGGGGCGAGGACCACGTGGGGGCCGTCATGGGGAGGGATCTTGGCGGCATCTGGCGCGACGGGAGGAGGCCGAGGGTCTCGGGGGGCGGGGCCGCTGCGCTCCGGGCGCCTGCAGTCTATGCGCTGCTGCTGGTGGCCCCGCTCCCGGCGCTCGCAATATCACTCCTGGGCGGGCCGGGGTCGTGGGCGCTGCTTGCCGCTTCCGGCGCCTGCATCACCATGATGTTCGCGGGGACGGCCGCCGAGGCGGTCCTTGGGACGGCGAGCAGGTGGTGGCACGTGGCGCTCGCCCCGCTCGGGGGGCTGCTGCTGGCGGCAAGGTCCATAGCCGGGCTCACGGGATCGCCGGCGGGGTACGGCGGCACGGCCGGCTAGGCGCGCGTCAGTGGTCGTACCGCATGTTGTTCATGTCGATCCTAAAGCCCCTCCTCAGGTGGAACGGCACGATGTGGTCGGGGCAGTTCAGCACGGTCTTGTAGCATTTTTTCTCGATGGATATCTTGAGCAGGGCGTCCATCAGCATGTCACCGATCCCGAGCTTTTGGTACTTTTCTAGCACCGCGGTGTCCTCCAGGTGCGCCACCCTGCCCCCGTCGTGGATGAACTTTTGGTCTATGAACATCGACGCGGTCCCCACTATGCGGCCCTCGGTCTCGGCCACCATCACTATGTGGTCTGGGTTCGAGTCTATCGTCCGGAAGACCTCCTCGGCCTTTTCCCGGCTGATGCCGCTTGCCGGCTTTAGGATGTCAAGCGTCTCTAGGAACCCGTTCCAGATGTCCCCCCGCTCGAGCTCCCTTACCTTTATCTCCATGCCGTCCGGCCCGGCCCGCCGCATATATATCACGGCGCGACCCGGGGCCGCGATCATTCATATTTCATGGGGTCGGCGGCGGCCCGGTGATACCCGAGGTCGTCTATTACATCCTGGCCGCGGTAATGACCGTCGGGGCTGTCGGGTGGGCCATGATAATATGGAAGATGTCAAGGACGTTCAGGCTGGCCCCGCGGCTAGCGGGCGCCGCCCCGGACGACCCGCCGATGGTATCGGTGATCGTCGCCGCAAGGAACGAGGAGAAGTACATAGGCAGGTGCCTCGAGTCGCTCCTGGCGCAGGACTATCCGAACTTTGAGGTGGTGGCCATTGACGACGCGTCAGAGGATGGGACGGGGGAGATAATAGCGGGGCTCGCGGCCGGGGACGGGAGGGTGGTGCACGTCAGGAGCGGCCCGAGGCCGGACGGGTGGATTGGAAAGTGCTGGGCGTGCGTGGAGGGGTACGGGAAGGCGTCGGGGGAGCTGCTGCTCTTCACCGACGCGGACATGGTATACTCTGCCGGCGCGATCTCGGCGGCCGTGGGCCACCTGGTGTCAGGCGGGCTGGACGCGCTGACCGTGCAGTCAAGGGTGCTGGTGCCGGGGTTCTGGCCGGCCGTCTTCGTGCCCGTCCAGCTCTGCTTTAGCCACAACAAGCACTCGATGCTGGACGTGAACGACCCAGCAAAGGAGGCGGCCTACTTTCTGGGCGGGTTCTTCCTCATGAAGAAGGAGTCGTACGAGATGGTGGGAACTCACGAGGCGGCCAGGGGCGAGATATACGAGGACATGTTCATCGGGCGCCGCGCAAAGGACGCCGGGTGCAGGATCATGATGGTAAGGGGCGAGGACCACATGGCGGGCATCATGGGGAGGGACCTTGGCGGGATCTGGCGCGACGGGAGGAGGGGGAGGATCTCGGGGGGCCGGGGGGCGCTGCGGGCGCCGGCCGTCTTTACGCTGCTGCTGGTGGCGCCCTTCCCGGCGCTCGCAATATCACTCCTGGGCGGGCCGGGGTCGTGGGCGCTGATGGCGGCATCTGGCGCATGCGCCGCCATGATGTTCGCTGGGACGGCCGC
The DNA here is from genome assembly GCA_900620265.3 of Nitrosopumilaceae archaeon. Classification (GTDB taxonomy): domain Archaea; phylum Thermoproteota; class Nitrososphaeria; order Nitrososphaerales; family Nitrosopumilaceae; genus Nitrosopumilus. The sequence goes on from UYNY03000044.1 coordinate 9,238, forward strand.
CGAGGCGTTCCACGGGACGGCCAGCAGGTGGTGGCACGTGGCGCTCGCCCCGCTCGGCGGGCTGCTGCTGGCGGCAAGGTCCATAGCCGGGCTCACGGGATCGGTGGGCGTGTGGGGCGGCAGGGCGTACCATCTAGGGGGGAGGCAGTAGCCCGTGGTCTATCTCAAAGACCTTTACCTGGTAGGTGAACCCGTGATCCGTCGAGTCGTACACCTTTGTGAGGTAGGGGTACGAGCCGGGGTCGTTGAAGGCGTCGATCAACAGGTGCGACGTCCTCTCCTCCGAGCCGTCCACTATGATGTGCGTGTATTTTGACGAGTGGAACGCCCGTACGGCCACGTCCATGCGGGCGGGGGTCTCGGAGCAGTCGCTGTCGGGGTACCCGCACTGCCACCTGTGCGACGAGTGCCCGAACACGGTCTCGGCCCGCTCGGGCAGGCCGTCGTCGTCGAGGATCAGCGGGTAGAGGAGGGGGCGGGTCTCCTGCAGGGCAAGAGACGTACCGACCGTCTCAAGCACCATGCCGTTTATCTCGTACCACTGCATGGTGGGCCCATAGTCCGGCCTCTCCTCCATCAGCGCCACCGACGAGGCCACGATCACGCCGGTTACCGCAAGCGCCGCAAGGTCGCGGCGCCGGTGGCAGCACGAGAGCCTCCACACGGCGAACGCTGCAAGCACGCACGAGAGCGGCACCATCCAGAAGAGGTACCGGGAGATGAACCACCCGTAGGACATTACCATGATGCTGACGAGGATCATCAGCAGGAAGAGCATGGAGACCGTCGCGTGCCGCGCCTCCATCTTGAACGTCCTGTACAGCCCGTACGGGACGAGCAGCATGACGGGCAGCAGGACCAGCTCCCCCAGCATGAGCAGGTTGTTCGGCCTCGGCTCCCAGCCCGCGCCCAGCTGCGGCCCGGCGTCGCCTGGATCCACCGGCGTCGCGGCCCCCGGGATCCCGAGGAGCCTCCCCCCGGCCGCATCAAACGTCCTGTCGAATATCGCGTCGGTCCCGTTCACGTCCACCCTGTACGAGATCATGGGAGCCAGTATCAGGGACGCCACCAGGAGCGCCAGGAGGAGCTCGAGTACCGTCCTTCTGGACCTGAACCGGGCGGCATAGAATATGAAGAACGCGATCAGGACGATGTTCCCCTCGCCCCGTACCAAGGTGGCCGCGGAGAGCAGCGGGAACGCCAAAAGCGCGACGCGCCGGTCGCCCGAGAGAAAGCAGGCAAGCGCCGAGGTGACCAGCAGCGCGAACGGGGCCTCGAGGAGCCCCATCTGGGCGCTCCACGCTATGCTCGGCTCGACGGCAAAGATCGCCGGCGCTACGAGTGCCGGCCACGCCGGAAGGAACCTCCTTGCTATCGAGTAGATGGGTATAACGGTAAGGGCCGAGAGGGACACGGTGGCAAGCCTCTGCGCCAGCATGTCGGCGTGCAGGTCGCCGGAGAGGAAGAGCGACATGAACGCCGGAAAGCCGTTGTTGGCCGGCGCATAGTCGGCCGGAAGCGCGCCCTGCATTGCCGCGCTCATCGCGTACCTCAGGTAGCCGACGGCGTCACCGGTCAGGTGCACGCCCGGATCCACGTAGGCGAGCCGGAGCCCGAGCGCCACTGCCACGATCACCGACAGGACGGCGATCGTCACGCGCATGGTCGGGCCCGGCCGCGTCTGCGTCTCCTGCACGCGGCGCGCCTCCCCCCGCTTTAAAATAAACCATGGGGGCTACCGGTGCCCCGCCAGGGCGTCCCGGTCCACCTCGAACATCTTTACATGGTACGTGAACCCCGCGTCCCTCGAGTCGTAGGTCTTTACAAGGTACGGATAGTCATCCTCGTCCTCGAACGGGAGCAGCAGTATGCCGGATCCGCGGTGCTCGGGGCCGTCCGCCACGAGGTGCGTGACATCGGATCCCGTGCCGCGGAGGTATCCTGCCAGCGCGGCGGGGCCGTCCTCTATGTCATCGCAGCGGGCCGGCTCTGCGCAGTACGCGATGGGCCTTCCCGGCACGTGGACGTCGCCCCGCAGTACGGGGAACTCGGAGAGCCCCCAGAGGGGGAGGGACGGCATGTGGCTAGTCTCGATCGCCATGACGGGATCCCCGCCGGCCGCCTCCCATATCCCGGCGGCGATGTGGCGCCCGTCCGCCTCGAGCGAGAGGTCGATGCTCGAGTGCTTGTAGGCCCCGGCGGCTATGGAGGCGGCGATGACCGCCCCGGTTACAAGGACGAGCGCCGTCCGGCGGCGCGGGACGATCCCGGCGATCCACGATATGGCGAGGGCGGCGAACAGCGACCATATAGGCAGCATGATGAACGTGTATCTTGGCACAAATGCCGTCGAGAGGGCGACTGCCGAGATCGCCGCCGAGAACCCCAGTACCACGAGCACCGGCAGGCCGTCCGTCCCGTGCCGCCGGGCCAGCAAGTACGCGCCGAACGGGACGGCGGCCGCCATGAGCGGCAGGTTCCTCACCAGCACGGCCGCAAGGTCGCCGGGCGTGGCGGCGGCGGCCCGGGTGACGTCGCCGGTCGTGATGCCCGTCCCGATGGACGCGATCCTCATGAAGATGGCGTCGGTGCCCGTCGTCTCGATCCTGTATGACACCATGGGCACCAGCACCAGCAGGAACACCAGCGCCAGGGCGGCCGCCTCGAGGACGGCGCGCCTGCTCCTGAACCGTACCACGTAGAGGACGACATACGGGACTATGAGGGCGGCCGCCTCGCCCCTGACCATCGCGGCAAGGGATATGACGGGGAACGCGGCCCAGACCACCCTCCTGTCGCGGGCCAGAAAGCAGGCCAGGACCGCGCTTACCAGCAGGACGAAGAGGGGCTCGGTGTACCCCCTGAGCGAGTTCTCGGCGATCCTCGGGTCGAACACGTACGCGGCGGGGCCGGCCAGCGCCGGTATCGCCGGCAGGAACCGCCTGCAGATATAGTAGATGGGAACCGCCGCCAGCACCGAGAGCGCGGCGCCCGTGAGGCGCTGCGCCGCCATATAGTCCATGTAGTCGTTGGACTCTATGAGCGAGAAGACCAGCGAGAGGAATATGGGCCAGCCGTTGTTGTCGACGACGTGGCCGGCCGGCAGGGCGCCGAGCAGGGCCGCGTCGCTGGCATACCAAAAGTAGAGGAGGGCGTCCCAGATCAGGGGCACGCCGGCGTCCAGCTGGTATATCCTGAAGGCCATGCCGCCGGCGCAGACGGCGGCGAGTATGGCGGCCGCGCGGCGGCCGCTCAGGCCCCCCCACTGCCTCTGTATGGTCTCCGGCAACCCGCGGTCGGGTGGGGCATGGCGTTTTAAACCAAGCGCGGGCGGCGGGGCACCCTGCCACGGTGGGGAGGGGCGCGGCGGGGGCGTCTGGGGCTTGTGGGTGATTAGAACGGGGGCTCCATCGGGACCCGCTCCCCGCTGGGCACGACCCTGTTGAAGATTGACCAGCGGCACCCGTAATACCAAAATAGGCTGTGCTCAAAGTAAGCGCGGTTTACGTCATCATGTTCTTCTAGGAACCAGTATCGAAATTGAGTATCCATGATTTCCTTGAGAAGCTCGTACATCTCTGAATCTCTGTCTGACAGGTGTGACTGGATTCTGTCATAGATTGATTCACTGGTCTGGCCTACGTATATGGGGCTTGTGCATTTTGTTGTATGTATACGATGGGAACGGCATCTTGATACATCCATCCGGGCAAGGACATAGACACCGGGCACACGGTCACCATAATATTTCTGATCTGTAGGATCAGGATCACTGATGAGATAGATGGGTCCTTTCCAATGATGAGCCCTAGGTATCCAGCTCATTGCCTCTATACTAGCGATCATAATTAATTTTCAGGGTATCGTCCGCTGCAGGTACGCAAAGACGTCAAGATCGAACCTTTTCCGCCTGATATACGCGTAGAGGGCCCGCCTCAGATCCCCGACGGTCTCGT
>UYNY03000045.1 GCA_900620265.3 Nitrosopumilaceae archaeon
GATCATCGAGGACACGGTGCCAAAGATGACGGTGGACGACTTTGCCGTCTCGGCATGCCACAACAAGCTTAACGTCGACATCGCCGCCGCCCTCAAAAAGGTGGCCGACGTGCGGCACGTCGGGCTTGAAAAGGTAAAGCTCGTCAGGACCGCCGAAAAGGAGACGGTGCTGCTGGAGGCCTGACCCGGGCATGGCCCGGGGGGCGTCCGTGCGCGTCAGCGTGATAATACACGGGACGGAGGACGAGGAGGTCGTGCTCGGATCGTTCGGGGCGATAGGGATCCCGCGTGACGCGTTCGATACCAGGAGCACGGAGGGGCACTTTGGCAACAGGATCATAGTGGCAGAGGCGCGGCTCTCCGGCAGGGAGGGGGACGAGGCCGCATCGAGGATACAAGAGGCGCTCGGGACGGAGGAGCGCGAGATCCGGCTTGACAAGCAGATGCTCGTGCGCGGCACCCCGCTCATCTCCGAGCGCGGCGGCATACGGGTCACGATATCAAGGCCGTACGGGGGGCGCAAGGACCGCCCGCCGGGACGGCGCGGGGATCCGCGCGGGGATCCGGGACGGGCGGGGCGCCGGGATTAATTAAAGGAGCCGCGCGCCGGGACGGCACGGGAATGAGGTAATACAGGCCGCTCCAGTCCGAGCAGACGCTTTGAGGACCCCGCGACGAACCGACCCGGCGGTATTGTTTTAAATACCGAGCGGCGCCGCGCGCCGCCGATGCCAGACTATGACGTGATAGTGGCGGGCGGGGGCCTCGCGGGGACCGTCACCGCCCAGGCGATCTCGCACTACTCGGGGCAGAACGCCCGGGTGCTGGTGGTGGACAGGAACCCCGGCGAGATACCTGGCCGCAAGTCGGCCTCCGGCTGGGTCTGCGGCGACGCCTGCTCAAAGGAGGCAGTCGACTACATGGGCGAGAGGATCGGCATAAGGTGGGGCAGGCCGGAGATCGAGCACGACGTAAAGGGGGTGATGGCGTTCTCGCCGGACATGGAGACGTCCATCCCGTTTGACGGCGCCGGCTACATGCTCAACAGGGTCAGGCTGCCAAGGATACAGAACGAGAGGTCGGCAAAGATGGGCGTCGAGTTCCAGTTCGGGGTGACGCTCTCGGGGCTCATATACGAGGACGGGCAGGTGGCCGGCGTCGAGGGCGCCGACCAGTCGGGCGCCCCGTTCAAGAGGACGGCCAGGATAGTGGTGGACGCCGCCGGGGTGACGTCCGTGCTGCGCAGCGGCATCAGGAACTCTGACAAGATAGAGCGCAGGATAGACAGGCGGGACCTCGAGTCGACCGGCAGGTACATCATGGACTTTGAGCCCGGCCAGAGGGATCTTGCCCAGTTCGACCCCGACTATTGCATCATACACCTTGACCAGGACATCGCGCCCGGCGGGTACGGGTGGGTATTCCCAAAGGGGGAGACAAAGGTGAACATCGGGCTCGGGGTCGAAAAGTCGCTGCTTGGCGCGCGCAACGGGCGCCTCGGCAAGAAGGACACCGTCGCGTCGCTGATGGAGGAGTACCTGCACAGGAACCCCGCCATACGGAACCCGAGGCTGTCGGGGCATCCTGACGACGCGGGGAACAACTCGGGGGTCTTCCAGGTGTCCGTGCGCAGGCAGAACGACTGCATGGTGGCCGGCGGGTACATGATGGTCGGCGACTCTGCCTGGATGCCAAAGCCGATCGACGCCGGCGGCATCGGGCCGGCCCTGATAGCGGGGACCATAGCCGGCAGGTGCGCCGCCGAGGCGCTGGAGGCCGGCGACACCACCGAGGCGGGGCTCTGGAAGTACAACACGGAGTTCGTAAAGGAGTACGGGTACAAGACGGCGGGCCTCGAGCTATTCAGGCGGCTGGTGCAGCAGCTGAGCAACGAGCAGATAAGCTACGGGATGAAGCACTTTCTTGGGAGCCTCGACGTCGAGGCGATAAGCAAGGGCGAGCACCCGGACTTTTCGGGGCTCGGCAGGATAGGCATGATAATACGCGGGGCCCTCAACAAGACGGTCGCCGAGGGGCTCAGGTATACCTCGTCCGAGAACGGGTGGCTCGTCTCCCACTATGCGGCGTACCCCGGGGAGCCCGGCGGGTTCGGGGAGTGGCACGGGAAGCTGCTCGAGAGGCTCGGCGCCGCGTACGGGCGCATATCCTCCTTTAACAATTAATAGCGCCCCGGGGGGAGGGCCGCGCAGCTTGGAGTACCTTGACTGGAACGGGGCCGGGGACGCGCTGGGGGCGGCGCGGTCCGCTGGGCTCTTTGTCCTTGTCATCGGCCCAAAGGGGACCGGCAAGACCTCGCTGGTCCGCGACTTTGCCGCAAGGACGGGGTCGAGCCTCGAGTCGGTCAACTTTAGCCTGAGGACGCGGGAGGGGCACCTCGTGGGCTCAAAGACGGTCCGGGACGGGAGCGTCGAGTTCGAGGAGGGGGTGCTGCCAAGGTCCATGAGGGCCGGCGGAATGCTGTACCTTGACGAGATGAACGCGGCCGAGGCCGACGTTCTGCTGCGCCTTGACGAGGCGCTCGACGACAGGCGCCAGCTCGTCCTAAAGGAGGCCGGCGGGCAGACGGTCCGCGCGGCCGACGGCTGGTTCGTCATCGCCTCGATAAACCCGCTGAGCCACGGCGGCACAAAGGAGCTGCCGCCCCAGCTGCTCAGCAGGTTCCCCGTGCGCATCGGCCTCGAGTACCCGCCCGAGGATGTCGAGATGGAGATAATCGGGCGGCACGTGCCGGGGTGCGGCGAGGAGGCGCGCGCCGGCGTCCGGCTTGCAAACTCGCTGAGGGAGGCGGCCGCCGCGGAGGAGCTGCTCTACTCGCCGAGCATGAGGGAGACCATCGCGTTTGCCAGGCTGGTCGCGGGGGGCATGCGCCCGAGGGGGGCGGCCGACCTCGTCTTTGGGAACGTCTATGCGCAGTGGGGCGGGATCGAGCGCCGCAAGGTCGGCGACGTCATCACGTCGGTGTTCGGGCAGTGAACCCCGACGGCTCGCTTGCCGGCGTGGCGGCGTTCCTGGCAAGGAGGTGGTCGGGGTGCCCGCAGATAACGGCGCGGGTCACGTCGAGGAGGGGCCGGCCCACAAAGCCGGGCGAGAGCGTGGCGGTCGTCCTGCCGCCGGGCGGCGGGCTTGACGCGTACAGGGAGTTCCGCGTCTCGCTGTGGTACGAGTCGATGCGCGCCTCGATGTGCGAGCGCGTGCTCAGCGGCGACCACGCGTTCGGGGCCATACTGAACGCGATGGAGACGCGCAGGATAGAGGCGCTCGGGCGCCGCGTATGGAGGGGGATGGACGGGGAGATCATGTTCTATTACGGGCGGATGCGCGAGGCGCGCCCAGAGCTGCACGAGGTCTTCGGTGGCGCCAGGCTGGTAGAGGCGTTCTACCAGCAGTTCATGTTCGGGGGGACAAAGGGCGAGATGCCGCCGGGCCGCCAGGACAGGGTGGCAAAGGCAGCCTCGATGGCAGACGAGGCCGTCCGGACGGCAGTCGGGGAGGGGCGCGGGACGGCGTGGCTCGAGGGGGCCGCGGGGCAGATAGCAGGCGTGCTGGGGGTGGACTCGCTGCTGACCATACCCGCGATCGTACCCAGGATGGGGATCACGAGGACGGCCGGCACCAGGCGCCGCGGCGGGCGCGACGATATGCGCAAGGACGGCGGCGCGGGCGGGGCGCCCGAGGAGGTGCGCGCGGAATACGAGGAGATCACGGCCGCGCAAAAGAGGGAGGAGGCGTCGGGGATCCTGCCCGCGGGGGTCAGGCGCCCGCCCGAGGACGCCGACGAGTCTGACATCTATGACGCGTCGCTGGCCGCCGGCCTGCGCTCGAGGTTCAGGCGGCTGCGGTCCGGGTGGAGGGAGGCGCGCGGGCCGACCGGCGACGAGCTTGACGAGGAGTCGCTTGCAGAGGGCGGCCCGCCGTTCATATCGGACAGAAAGATATCCATAAGGGCAAGGGTGATGATAATGCTGGATCACTCGTCGAGCATCGCCCCGATGGAGAGGCGGTACAAGAAGGCGGCGCTCGGGCTCTGCGAGGTGCTCGCCTACCTTGGCGCCAGGTTCTCGGCGTACGCGTTCAGCTCGCACGATAGGGAGGTCGTCTGCTGGGAGATAAAGGGCGAGGGGGCGGCCTGGGGGAGGCAGGCGGCAAGGCGCCTTGCGTGGATCCCGGCAAGCGGGCCGACCCCGCTCGGCGAGGTATACCAGAGGATGATGCCGATACTGGAGGCCGGCAGGCCGGACGTGCTGCTGACCCTGACTGACGGCGAGCCGTCTGACCCGGGGTCGGCGCGCCGCATGATATCTGCCGTCAGGAGGCTCGGGGTGGGGACGGCCGCGCTCGGGATCGGGCGCGGGACCGCCGGGGCGGCCGCCGTGGCGTCGAACCTGAGGGGGCTCGGGTACGAGAGGGCCGTGGCGGCCGGCAGGCTGGAGGAGGTCCCCGCGAGGGCCGTCCGGATCCTCGAATAAGATATAAGAGAACGCCGGGGCCGGGGCCGCAGATGGACGGCGAGCTGCTCTCAAGGTTCGACGGGGAGGTATGGTCGAGGATGCCCCGCGAGGAGGGCGGGGCCATAATCGGCGGCACCCCGATGATTGACATCACGGGGGACGCGGCCGAGTGCGCCGCCTCGCTCGGCGTAACGATGGACCCGTCGGCCAGGATATTTGCAAAGATGGACGCCGCGCTGCCGTCAGGCTCGATAAAGGCGAGGCCGGCCGCCTTTATGATCCGCGAGGCGATAACGGACGGCAGGCTCAGGTCGGGCCAGGTGGTCATAGAGGCCACGTCGGGCAACTTTGGAATAGCTCTCGGCATGATGTCAAAGCTGGGGCTGAAGGTGGTGGCGCTCGTCTCGAGGAGGCTGCAGGGCGGCGTGCTCGAGGAGCTCGGGCGGCAGGGGGTCGGGATCATCGACCTTGACGTGGACATCTGCCCGGCGCCCGGCATGGAGGGGAGCGCCAACAAGGCGGCCGCGATGGCGGCTGCGGCAAACGTCAGGTCAAAGCTGGTGGAGATGGGCATGGACCCGGCGCCCTTTGACGGGGCGACTGCCAGAATCCTGGAGCTGCTAGAGGCGCAGGACGTCATAAGGCTGGCGCAGGAGCTTGCCGGGATCTACGGGTTCTTCTGCCCGGCCCAGTACGACAACGAGTCGAACATGGAGGCGCACAGGACGATAACGGCGCCGGAGATGGAGGCGCAGCTCGGCGGCATGGGATCCTCGCTGGAAAGGGCCGACGTCGTCTGCACGTTCGGGACGGGCGGCACGTCCGGCGGGATCAGCAGGTACGTCTCGTCAAGATACGGCAGAAAGTCGGTCCACGTGGTGTTCCCGCCGGTCGGGCAGGACGTGGCAGGCATCAGGACAAAGGCGACGGCGTCGGGGCTCGGCATGTACAGGCCCGAGCTGTACGAGGCGGAGCACGAGGAGGACCCGGCGGCGTCAAGAAAGCTGCTAAAGATGATGGTCGACAGGGGGCACGACATGGGCGAGAGCTCGGCGCTCGCGCTGCTGCGCGCGGCCAGGATGGCGTCGGACGGCGGCCACTATGTCGTGATCGTGGCAGACGGGATTGCAAAGTACAAAAGGGCGCTGGAGGCCAAAAAGATGGAGGTCACGCTGGCAGAGGCGTCGGGCGCCGGGTACGACAGGGTGGTCTGGGTGCACGCAAGGTACTCGCCGCGCGGCGAGGGGATCAGCGCGATGGCCGCGTCGCTCGGCGTCGACGAGTCGTGCATCGAGGTGCCGAGCGCGGGGGCCGTCGAGAGGATGCTATCCACCGGCGAGATACCCGACGAGGTGATGGACAAGGTGAGGGGCGCAAAGAGGCCGCTCTTTGTCTGCATGGGGGGCAACACGTCACTGGCGGCCGCAAAGGCGCTGGCCGGCAAGGGGGTCGACGTCGAGAGCCTCAACGGCGGCATAATGGGGATAGCGGGGCCGGCCGGGCCGGGCGGGCTGGTAGAGCCGGCATAGATGAAGTGCCTCTCGCTCTCGCAGCCGTACGCGGACCTTGTCGCCGACGGCAGGAAGACTATCGACCTGCGGAGCTGGAATACCAGATACAGGGGCGAGTTCCTGGTGCACGCCCCGAGGAAGATCAGGTACGACGACTGCAGGAGGCTGCGGGTCCGCCCCGGGGCCACGGGCGCCATCATCGGCAAGGCCGAGATAACGGGGGTGGTCACCTATGGGAGCGCGTCGGAGGTGTCGCGGGACCGCGCAAGGCACCTTGCCCCGAGGGGGACGTACCGGAGGTACGGCTT
>UYNY03000046.1 GCA_900620265.3 Nitrosopumilaceae archaeon
AAACCCGACCTCACCCGGGAGGAGATCGACGAGCTGATAAAGGCAAAAAAGGAGCGCATCGGGGAGGGGTACCTCACCGACGAGGGGGCCGTCTTCCTGATAGGATCCGACCAGGGGGTCACGCTTGCAGGCAAACAGTCCTCCGAGGTGGACATCAAGGGTCTCTATGCGGGCGCAAAGGAGGTCACGCTCGAGGCCAGGGTGATGGCAATATCCCCCACGAAAAAGCTGACCAGAAAGGACGGCACGCCGCTGCTGCTGCGCACGATGACCGTCTTTGACGCCGAGAGGTCGGTGAGCGTAAAGCTGTGGAACGAAAAGGCAGAGTCGGAGGCCGTCAACGCGCTAGAGCCCGGCGACCCCGTCCGGATCGTAAAGGCGTACGTAAAGTCGGACTTTGACGGCTCTGCGATGCTAAACGTCGGGTCGAGCTCGGAGATCGAGGCGCCCGAGGGTGAGAGCGGCATACCGACCCTCGAGTCAAAGATGGTCGACATCTCGGAGGTAAAGGGCGAGGAGAAGAACATCGCCGTCTATGGATCGGCCGACGGGCAGATCACGTCCATGTCATATACGGGGTCGCGCGGCGACCAGAGGACGGCGCTGCGCATGAGGCTGAGGGGAAAGGACAACAGGTCCACGAGGGTCGTGCTCTGGGGCAGGGGCGAGGAGGACATTCCAAAGATGGTCCCAAGGTCCAGAAAGGTGACGCTGCTTGCGGTCAGGTCAAAGCAGGCAAACCAGGGGCTGGAGATACACGGCAACGACGCCTCGCAGATGATCGTGGAGGGGAGCCAGGAGCCAGAGCCGGTCACCGTCAGGATCATCTCTGCATCAAAGCCCGAGGACAAGAGGTTCGTCCTGGCAGTCGGCGAGGACAAGCAGATCTACAGCATGGTGGACCTGTCCGGCATGACCGACCAGTACGAGGAGGGCGCCGCAGTCGAGATCATACCGACCAGGAACCACGGGGGCTCTCTTACCATCGACTCAAAGTCGATGGTGCGCAGCATCGGCGGCGAGTCCATCCCGAACGTGGACGACCTGCTCAAAAAGGTCGACGACCTGGAGATCGGCACGCGCGGCTGCCTCGACGTGATCGTGCTAAAGCCACCCACGAGGCGCGACATACAGACAAAGGCCGGCCAGACGGTGCCGCTCTCAGAGGCGCTGGTCGAGGACTATACGGGGCAGATCTGGGTAAAGGGGTGGAGGTCGCAGGCGGACATGGTTGATACGTGCAAGCAGGGCGTCCTGGTCAGGATTACGGGCGCCGACATCAGGCCCGGCATGGAGGGCAGGAAGGAGGTCGTGCTCAACGCGTTCTCAAAGATAGCCCCAAAGCCCGGATCCTAGTCCCAGAACCCCCTCGTCACCACGTACTGGCGCTCTGCCTCGTATATCTGCCGCAGCAGGCGGTCGGCATCCGGCATGTCCCGGAGTATCCGGGCCGCCGTGTCAGGCCCCACCCCGTATCCTGACAGCGCCAGTATGGCGTCGCGCCCGAACTCTGCTACCAGTGAGGCGGCCTTCCAGGCCCGCGCCGCGCGGCGGTCCTCGTCGGGCTCCGTCGGCAGCCCGGCGCGCTTTTTCCTGATGATCCCCGACAGGTCCAGGTCCGAGTGGAAGGTAGGCGAGACCTGCCTGCTGCGGCACTTTGGGCACGAGAGGCGCACAGCGTCGCGCGTCTCGACCAGGCGCTCCCACCTGCCGCACCTGGCACAGACGAGCCGGTGGCGCGTCCTCTCGAGGCGGGCGCGCACGAGATCCAGCACGCCCTTCTCCAGGCTGGCCGGCGCCGCATAGTACCTGGTGGCGTGGTCGAGGACCGGCGCGGCCAGCTTTGAGAACTTTGGTACCTCGGCCCACTTCATCCTGATGCGCCCGTCCCGGATCATCCCGATGATCCGGGCGGCTCCCTCGAGGTCGTACTTGTCGTGGAATAGCTCGCGGAGCGCCTCGTTTGATATGGCAAGCCCCGAGTACCTCTCGTGCAGCAGCCGGGCGTGGCGCCGGTCGTACACGGCGTCCTTTGACACCATCCCGAACCGCTTTGCGGCGCACCACGTCCTCCAGTTGGCGTTGTGCGTGCCGGAGACCGACGCCTCGGCGGCAGGTCGCAGGTCGTACCCGCCTGCCAGCGCGTCGGCAAGGCGCTCCTCCGTTATCCGGGATCTTGAGGAGAGCGCGATCCTGTACGCGTCCGAGCGCGCCTCGACGGACGAGCCCGTCGCGGCCGATATCACCGACGAGAGGACCGTCCCGATGGTAGAGTTTATCCGGGTGCCGAGGCACGCGTGTATTACGACGGCGCCGGCGGCCCTGTTTGACTCTGCCACGATCATGTCGTCGCAGGGGACGGGGAACCCGAGGTCCCGCACCGCCCTGTCCGGGATGTTGTCCCCGGCGGTGCGCCGCAGGCGCCCCACCTCGCTGGCCGTCCCAAAGTCGACCGGTATGCTCTCCCCCTCCCAGTACGGGACGCTGGCGCCGCCCGTGCGCACCGGCTCGACGCTCACCCGCAGCGCCTTTTCGTCGACCGCCATGACGCGCCACTGCGACCCGCGCAGCACGAATATGTTCCCCTGCTCGCCGTGGTCCCCGACGAACCTCTGGTCCAGCGTGCCGACGATCCTCTTGCCGACGCTGTCAAAGACGCGGAAGCGCAGCATGTCGGGGATCGTGGTCAGGTTCTCAAAGTGGTACCTGATGGACCGCGGGCCGCGCCGGAACGACATGGCGCCGCGGTCAAAGGAGACGAGCCGGGCGTCATCAAGCAGCTCCAGCACGCCGGCAAGCTCGTCGAGCCCGAGGTCCCGGAACGGGTAGGCGCGGCGCGCGATATTCAGCGCGCGCTCGACCTCCACCCCGCCAAGCTGCATCGACAGCCCCACCATGTGGTGCGCCAGCACGTCAAGCGGGCGCTCGTGTAGCGCCTGCGGCTCGATGGACCCGCCCCTGACGCGCCCCAGTATCGCGAGCGCCTCTAGCTCGTCGTCGGCGCTGTTGGTGATTATCAGGCCGCGCGCGGGCGCGCCGCCGGCGTGCCTGCTGCGCCCTATCCTCTGGACGAGCTTTGATGCCTGCCTCGGCGACCCGTAGTGGATAACAAGGTCCACGTCCCCGATGTCAAGCCCCAGCTCGAGCGAGGACGTGCAGACGACCACGCCGGCCGATCCGGCGCGCAGCGAGTCCTCGGCCTCCTCGCGCGACTCCCGGGACAGGGAGCCGTGGTGCATGTCAACCGGCAGGTCCGAGCGCTCGCGCAGCAGCGACGCCATCAGCTCCGCCTCGCCGCGCGTGTTGGCAAATAGGAGGACCGGCGACCCCGGCGAGAGCTCCGAGACGCGCCCCGCTATGGCATCGGCCGCGTCGGCGGCCGTCCCCTCGACATACTCGACTGCGACGTCGTACCCGCGCACCGACGGGTCCCGGGCCACCAGGCACCTGCGCCTTGACCCGGAGACGAACTTTGAGGCCTCGCGCCAGTTCCCCACCGTGGCGGACAGCCCGATCCTGGTCAGCGGGAGGCCCGCGTTCTCGGCCAGGCGCTCGAGCGTCAGGGACAGCTGCGAGCCGCGCTTGCTGGACAGCAGCTCGTGCACCTCGTCGATGACGACCCACTCGAGGTGAGAGAACGCGGCGAGCATCTTTGGCTGGACGAGCAGCGCGACGAGCGCCTCTGGGGTCGTGACGAGCACGTCCGGCGGCGACTCTGAGATCCTCCTGCGCTCGCGCTGCGGCGTGTCGCCGTGCCTGACGCCGACCTCCAGCCCCCAGGTCCGCGCGTACCCTGTGATCCTGCGCAGCACGTCCCTGTTGAGCGCGCGCAGCGGCGTCACGTAGATGGCGCGTATGCCGGGCCTGTGCGCGCGCAGGAGCTCGAATATCGGCACGACGGCGCACTCCGTCTTGCCGGAGCCGGTGGGCGCGATCACGAGGCAGTCCTTCTTTTGGAAGATGACGGGGGACGCTATCCGCTGGATGACGGTCGGGCGCTCGAGCCCGGCCCTCCCGAACGCCTCAAGAAGGCGGCCCGTCGGCCCTGGGCTTTGGTTTCGTGGTCTTTGCCTTAGTCCACTCGTACGCCATCACCCCCGCGATCCCCAGCACGAACATCGCTATGCTGATGGCCGGTATGTAGTCGAAGATTCCCGCCATGCCCGCCGCGCGGAATAGCGCGGTTAAATATCTTGGGACTCGAGGCCGCCCCCTCCTATCAGGTACCCGAACGCCGTCCCGCCGAGGGCCCACCTGGCGCTGCCCCGGAACCTCGGCTTTTTGACCCCCTGCGGGCTCACCCGCGCAAGGTATATGCGCACGTGCGCGTGCAGGGCCGCCACGTCGTCCATCCCGTCGCGCATGCCGCGCGGCGTCGCAGTCACCACGGCGGGGATCCCCGCCGAGAGGGCCGCGCCCGCAAGCGACCTCATGTACCTGTGGAACGCCAGGCCGCCGGAGCGGGACCGGCCTTTCGGCCCGTACTCGTACGCAAAGAGGTCCGACGCGCTATCCACTGCTATCATCGCGAACCGGTCCGCGCCGTCGAGCGCCCCGGCCTGCTCTGACGAGTTGGTCGCGCGGTACACGGTGATCCTCGAGAGGTCGCCCCCCATCTGCGCGGCGCGCTCGGGGCGGAACTTGCCGGTGGTGTCCACGTACAGGACCTGGCCGGAGCGCGAGGCGCGTGCCGCCGCCTGCATCAGGAGCTGCGTCTTGCCGGATCCGGGCCCCCCGCGTATCTCCGTCACGGCGCAGTCGGGGATCCCCCCGCGCAGGCACCTGTCCAGATCCCAAAGCCCCGTCGGCACGGCCATCCATATCCCGCCGGATGGTAAAAATTTAATGTGATCTGTAAAGGCTTTTATTCTAGGCGGCGGGGCCACGCCGCATATGAGTACCGCGCAGGCGGGCGCACGGAGACCGCTTACAATCCTCCAAAAGAGCACCAAGAAGAGGGTGACGGTGCGGCTCAAGAACGAGGTCGAGTACAAGGGCAAGATCGACAGCGTGGACCAGTACATGAACCTGATAATGACCGACGCCGAGGAGTCGAGGGGCGAGAGGACGCTGGCAAACTACGGGAGGGTCATAGTGAGGGGGAACAACGTCCTCTTCATCAGGCTCGAGAGAGAGCTCTGACATGGCGGGCAGGCACCTCTTCACGTCAGAGTCCGTCACGGAGGGCCACCCCGACAAGGTCTGCGACCGGATATCCGACTCGATCCTCGACGAGTACATCAGGCAGGATCCCGACTCTAGGGTGGCGGCCGAGGCGATGGTCACGACCGACTTTGCGGCCGTCGCAGGCGAGGTGACCTCGAGGGCCGACTTTGGAAGGGAAAGGCAGGAGGAGATAGTCCGCGGCGCAATCCGGGAGATAGGGTACGTGGGTGACAAGATGGGCTTTGATGCCGACAAGTGCACCGTGGACCTGCGCCTCCACTCGCAGAGCCCGGACATCAGCATGGGGGTCGACAGGTCCGGCGGCGAGCTTGGCGCCGGCGACCAGGGGCTCATGTTCGGTTTCGCCATAGACGAGACTGACGAGCTGATGCCGCTGCCGATACTGCTCTCGCACAGGCTTGCAGAGGAGCTGACGCGCTCAAGGAGGGACGGGAGGCTGCCGTGGGCGCGGCCCGACGGCAAGTCGCAGGTGTCCGTCATATACGAGGACGGCAGGCCCGCCGGCATCGACACCGTCGTGGTCTCGACGCAGCACGGGCCGGACATATCACAGGAGAAGATAAGGCGGCAGGTGATCGACGAGGTCGTGCGTCCGGTCCTCGGCGAGAGGTGGGACAACGGGATAAAGATACACGTCAACCCGACGGGCAGGTTCGAGATCGGCGGGCCGCACGGCGACGCGGGTCTCACCGGCAGGAAGATCATCGTGGACACGTACGGCGGGTACGGGCGCCACGGCGGCGGCGCGTTCTCCGGCAAGGACCCATCAAAGGTGGACAGGTCCGCCTGCTATATGGCAAGATACATCGCAAAGAACGTGGTGGCGGCCGGCATTGCCTCAAAGTTCGAGGTGCAGCTTGCGTACGCGATCGGCGTCTCAAAGCCCGTCTCGCTGCACGCCAACACGTTTGGCACGGGCAAGATCGCCGACGAGAAGATAGAGAGGATCATCAGCGAGGAGTTTGACACGACGCCCGCCGGGATAATCAAGGAGCTCGACCTCAAAAAGCCCATCTACAAGGCGACGTCCGCCTACGGGCACTTTGGGCGCAAGGAGTTCTCGTGGGAGAGGACCGACAGGGCGGGCGCCCTACAGGCGGCGGCCGGCCTCTAGCAGCCGCACCACGCGCCTGAACGGGGCCCCGTGCAGGCCCGCAAGGGTCCCGTGGTCGCCGGTTATCCCAGATACCATGATGGAGAGGTCGTCCACGCCCGGGTCGCCGCCTGCCACGGCGTCCCGGAGCGCCCCCTCGAGCGGGACCGACTCGATCCGCGCCCCCGGGCAGAAGAGGGCCGCATACCTGCGGAACGATATCCTGTCGGGCCCGACCAGGTCCAGCGTGCGGCCGCCGTACCTTGCAGAGGTGGCCGCGTCGGCCAGTATCCGCGCGGCATCGTCCACGTGGATGGGCTGGAGGGGCCACCTGCCGGATCCCGGGATCACGAGGCGGCCGCTGCGCGCGCGTGCGCGCAGGTGTCGCCCGAGCGGGTCGCCGCGCCCCACGATGTAGGAGGGCCGGAATACCACGTGGGCGACGCCGGACTCGGTGATGGCGCGCTCCCCCATGTGCTTTGATACAAAGTACGCGAGGCCGGACGTGGGCGACGCGCCAAGCCCGCTTACGTGGACGATCCTGCGGACGCGCGCCCCCTTGCACGCGCGCGCAACGTCGCGCACAAGCGCCTCGTTCACGGAGCAGAACGTCCCGTCGGCAGTCTGCCTGCCTACGCCCGCAAGGTGGACCAGCGCGTCTGCTCCGCGCAGGGCCCGCGCAAGACCTGCATAGCCGGAGACCCCCGCGACATGCTCGCCGGGGACCGGCGCCGGGTCGCCCCGCGATACGAGGACCACCTCGTCGCCGCGCCGCGCAAGGAGGCGGCGCAGGCGCCCCGCCACGAACCCGCGCGCCCCCGTAACCGCGATCCTTGCCATATGGTACACCGGGGCCCCTTTGGTTAAAAACCGTTTGCGGGGGCCTTGTGGTACTTGTCGGATATGCCGAGCAGGAGCCACAGGCACGCAAACGAGAAGACCAGCGTGAATATCGTGCCGGTCAGCCCGCTGGTCTGCAGCTGCACCCACCCCTGCCCTGCCGCCACGTAGAGGAGGACCGACGCCGCAGGGACGGCGCCGCCAAAGACGGCCGCGGACGCGAGCGGTGGGATCCGGGCCACCAGCGGCATGCCGTCACCTGCCACCATCCGCCGGATCCTGCCGGCCGAGTAGGCCATGATGATGAGCAGCATCACGGCGGCCATGGCGCCGGCCGACATTATCGGGACGGAGGCGGCCCCGATGCGCTCCCCGAAGAGGAGGAGCGCCGAGGCGATGCCAAGCACCGCTATCCCGGGTACCAGCGTCCCGGCCCCGAACACGGCCATCCTCAGGGCAGCCACGGCCATCCCCGGGCCGCCTAGGGGCGCTCTATAAAACCCGTCCGCCTCAAAGAGTTAATACCGCACGGGGCCCCGGCGGGGCGTGAAGCTGCGCACCGGATACACGACCGGGAGCTCCGCGACGGCGGCGGCCAGGGCGGCCCTGCTGGCAGTCGAGGGGCAGGAGATCCAGGACTCCGTCGAGATACTGCTCCCAAAGGGCAAGAGGCTGAGGATCGGGATACACGCCTGCGCGTTCGGCCGGGATCGCGCGAGCTGCACCGTCATCAAGGACGGCGGCGACGACCCCGACGTGACGCACGGGGCCGAGATAATATCAGAGGTCTCGCCGGCCGGCGCGCCCGGCGAGGTGGTCATAGAGGGCGGCGAGGGAGTCGGGGTCGTGACAAAGCCGGGGCTGGGGCTTGAGATCGGCAGCCCGGCGATAAACCCGGTCCCGAGGAGGATGATAGAGGAGAACATCAGGGAGGCCGGCGGCGCGATGCTGGACAAGTCCGGCGTCAGGGTGGTCGTATCGGTGCCGCGCGGGAAGGAGCTTGCGCCAAAGACCGACAACCCGAGGCTGGGGATCAAGGGCGGAATATCCATACTGGGTACCAGCGGGATCGTCGTCCCGTTCTCGACGGCGTCGTTCGCGGCGGCGGTGCGCCAGGCGATCGGGGTGGCGGCCGCGATGGGCGAGAGGGAGGTCGTGCTGACGACCGGCAGCAGGAGCGAGGACGGCGCGCGCGGCACCGTCCCGCTGCCGGACCACTGCTATGTGCAGATGGGCGACTTTGCCGGGTATGCCATAAAACAGTGCGCCGAGCAGGGGATAGGCACGGTGCGCGTGGCGGGGTTCATCGGCAAGGTGGCAAAGATGGCGGCCGGCGCCAGCCAGACGCACGTAAAGGGCTCAAAGGTCGACACCGCGTTTCTTGCCGGCCTCGCCGAGAGGGCCGGCGCCGGGGCGGACCTCGCGGGCAGGATAAGGGCGGCCAACACGGCAAGGCACGTCCTTGAGATCGTCCAAGAGGCGGGGATCGACGGGTTCTTTGGCCTGGTGGCCGCCAAGGCGGCGGGCCGCATGAGGGCCCACTCCGGCGGCAGGGTCGGCGTCGAGGTGATACTCTTCGGGTTCGACGGGGGGGTCCTAGCCAGGGAATCAGAAGGTATTTTATGAAACCGGGCACGCACCACGACATGGAGACGGCCGTCATCGCGATAACCAGGAACGGGATAGGCATAGGCAGCCGCCTGCTCTCAGAGTTCCCGGAATGGGACGTGCTGGCGCCGGCAAAGCTCCGGGACGGCACGCCGGGGATCACCTGGTACGAGGAGCCGACCCCGAGGATGGTCGGCGAGGCGTTCAAAAGGTACGACGCGCTCGTCTGCGTCTTTTCGCTTGGCGCCGTCATCAGGCTGGTCTCGCCGCACCTGGTCGACAAAAAGACGGACCCGGCCGTGATGGTGATAGATGACAGGGCCGGGTTCGTCATAAGCGCGCTGTCAGGGCACATCGGGGGCGCCAACGAGCTTGCAAGGCAGGTGGCGGCCAGGCTGGGCGCCACCCCGGTAATCACGACGGCCGCCGACGTCAATGATACCATCGCAGTCGATCTTGTGGGGCGCGACCTGGGCTGGTCCATAGAGGAGGGGTGCCCCGTTACCAGCGTTAGCGCCCACATGGTCAACGGCGACCCCATAGGAATCTGGCAGGACGCGGGGAGCCGCGCGTGGCGCGCAAAGATGCCGCCAAACGTCACCATATACAAGACGCTGGAGGAGCTTGACGGGTCCGGCAGCAGCGCATGCCTCGTCATCACGGACAGGATCGTCAGTCCCGCGATCGAGTCGGTCGTGTACAGGCCGCCGAGCCTGGTGGTCGGCGTCGGGGTGCACGGGGACACCCCGGCGGAAAAGATCACGTCAAAGATAGCAGAGGTGCTCGAGGGGCACGGCCTGAGCCCCCGGTCCATATCCGCCATAGCGTCCATCAAAAAGCCCGCCGAGGTGCGGGGGCTGGCAGAGGCTGCCGGGCGGCTGGACGTGGACCTGGTGCACGTCGATCGGGAGAGGCTGGCAGAGGTCAGGGCCCCGAACCCGTCAGATACGGTGATGGCCTACGAGGGGACGGCGAGCGTCTCTGAGGCGGCGGCCATCCTAGTGTCCGGAGGCGGCCTGGTGGTGGAAAAGCAGAAATTCCCGCCGGATCTGACGGTGGCCGTGGCAAGGATACCCTCAGAGGGGGCCGGCTAGATGACCCATACGGAATTGGATAATCTGATAGATGCATGGCAGAGACGTATGAGAACCAATAGTAAAGAGCCTGCAAGGCTTGTAGATCTAGAGGAGCTGGCTAGGGCAACGATTAAAACAATCAACCAAGGGCATAATGGTAACATAGAAGTTCTCGTCAATCAAATCAATATGGTGTTTTCAGGGTTGAATGCCAGAATCAGCAAAATCGAAGAAAAAATAGACCCGGAAACGGACATAGGTGCTGAGATTAAAGGTATAAAAAAGGAAATGACGGATCTCAAGGAGATGACGGGGAGGCTGGGACAGCCGGAATGACCAGGCGCGGCATGCTCATCATAGACAGGGGTAGCAGGGAGCGCGAGGCCTCGGAGGAGCTGGAGAACATCTGCGAGATGATCCAGGCCGGGGGCAGGTACGCCTCGGTCCGGTTCTGCTTTCTGGAGGTGGTCCCCCCGTACATCGACGACGGGATCGCCGCCTGCCTCAAGGACGGCCTTGACACCCTGACCATCGTGCCGTACTTTTTGTACCCCGGAAAAAAGACAAAGAACGCCGTCACCGACGTGATGAGGATGCAGGCCGACACGGACGTAAAGTTCCGCGTCACAAAGCAGATGAGCATGCACCCGGCGATGGTCGAGATCGTCGAGAGCAGGATAACTGCCGCCCTCGAGGAGGGCGGGGTCGACCTCCCAAGGGAAAAGGTCGACGTGATGATAGTGGGGCACGGCAGCGTCGACCCCAACGCCAAGAGGTCGCTCGACTACGTGGTCAACGCGCTGGCCCCGTCCTACAGGAACGTGAGCAGGTGCTGGCTCGAGATAGAGCAGCCTGACATCGCGGCCGGCGTGGCAACGTGCGAAAGGGACGACCCCGAGGTGCTCGTCATTGTCTTTTACTTTTTGCACGAGGGGGCGCACGTAAAGCTCGACGTCAACGCGGACCTAAAGCCGGCGCTCGAGAGATCCTCGATAAGGAGGGCGCTCCTCACAAAGCACATAGGGGCCGACGACAGGATGGTGAACCTGGTACTAGAGAGGGCAAAGGAGGTGGAGGATGCAGACTGAAAAGGGCCAGTCCATCGAGGATGAGAGCATGCGTATAATCGACGAGGAGGCAGGCGGCCACCCCTACAAGGGCGGCGAGTGGCAGGTGACCCGGCGGATAATCCACGCGACTGCGGACTTTGACTTTGCCGGCAGGAACGCCATGATATTCAGCAGCGGCGCCGTCGAGGCCGGCTCTGCCGCGCTCGCGCGCGGGTGCGGCATCGTGGCCGACGTGAACGGGGTGGTCGGCGGCCTCAACAAGCAGAACCTCAGGGACTTTGGGAACACAGTCGCGTGCCGCATATCAGAGCCGGGCATGATGGAGGCGGCCAGGGCGTCGGGCAGGACCAGGGCCCAGGAGTCGATGAGGGCGTCGGCCGCCGAGATGGACGGCGGCGTCGTCGTGGTCGGCAACGCGCCGACGGCGCTCGAGGAGGTCATCAAGATGGCCGCCGAGGGCGCCGCCTCGCCGGCGCTCGTGGTCGGCATCCCGGTCGGCTTTGTCTGCGCCGCAGAGTCAAAGGAGGAGCTTGCGGGGTCGGGGCTGCCGCACATTACGAACTCCGGGCGCAAGGGGGGGAGCCCGGCCGCGTCGGCCGTCATCAACGCGCTATTCAAGATCGCAAGGTCACCTGCGTGAGTACCTGGCGCACGACCCCACGAACGATCCGGCAAAGCCCGGCGTAAAGCAGAGGTGGCCGTACGAGGCGAGCGTCTGGTACATGACGAGCCCGTCGCGCCCATTTGATATCCCCGCCCCCCTGTCCAGCTCGTATGCCAGCCGCGAGTCGCGCGGCAGCGACTCTACCCGCGAGTAGTGGAACTCGTGCCCGCGGAACCGGCGCCCGCCGGAGACGGGGGTGCCCGCCGCTATCCTGCCCGACGTGTACCCGAGGACGGGCCTGCCGGTCATCACTATATCAGCATCGATGAGGCCTGCCATCGGGCGCCGCCCCCTCCCGTCCCGGATCCCCCGCGCCAGGTACATGAGGCCGCCGCACTCTGCATAGACGGGCATGCCGTCCTCGGCGGCGCGCCGGACGGCCCTCCTCACGGCGGCGTTCCTGGAGAGGGCGGCCGACTCTACCTCTGGGAACCCGCCGCCGATGTACAGCCCGTCGCACCTCGGGAGCCGCGCGGCCGATGCCGGGCTGAAGAACCGGAGGGACGCGCCCGCCTCTTGGAGCGACTCGAGGTTCTCCTGGTAGTAAAAGTTGAACGACCTGTCCAGCGCGACTGCGATGGTGGCGCGGCGCCGCGCGGTGCGCCGCGGGGCCGGGCGCGGCAGCGGGGGGGCGCGGCGCATTATCCGCAATATGGCGTCCACGTCAAGGTGGCCCGCCAGCGACCGCGCGACGCGCCTTGCCGCCCCCGAGACGGCCCTGTTGCCGCCTGCCGGCACCAGCCCGAGGTGCCTCGAGCCCAGCTCTTCCGCCCCCTTTGGCAGGGCGCCCACGACGGGGACCCCGGCGCCGGCGAGCGCCGTCCTGCACATCTCCTCGTGCCTCTTGCTGCCGATCCTGTTCAGTATGATGCCCGCTATGCGGCTGTTCCTGTGGAACCTCTGGAATCCGAGCGCCGTCGCGGCTATCGAGCGGGCGCTCCCGCCGGCATCGAGCACCAGCAGCACGGGCGACCTCGTGATCGACGCGACATGGCGCGTGCTGGCAGTATCCGAGGATCCCCCGAGCCCGTCATAGTATCCCATCACCCCCTCGATGACAGACGCGCCAAGGTCCGAGTGGCGCGCAAAGCTCTCCAGCAGGCGCCCGGCGCCCATCAGCCAGACGTCCAGGTTGTACGGGGCGGCGCCCGAGACGGCGGAGAGGTGGCCGGGGTCGATATAGTCGGGCCCCGCCTTGAAGGGGCGCGCCCTGACGCCGCGGCCCGCCAGGGCGGCAAGCAGGGCGCAGGCGGCCGTCGTCTTGCCAGAGCCGCTTGACGCGCCGGCCACCACCACGCGTGGGATCCTCAACGGGGGGCGCCGGGCGGCCCGCCGTAATTTGCGTTGCGGCGCCCCCAATGCTTTTAGCACGGGGGGAGCCGCGTGCGCGGCATGGGGGACGGGCTGCTGATAGTATACACGGGGGGCGGCAAGGGCAAGACGACGGCGGCGCTCGGGCTCGCCCTGCGCGCGGCCGGATACGGCAGGAGGATCTGCATGGTCCAGTTCATCAAGGGGTCGTGGCACAGCGGTGAGATCGACTCGCACAAGAGGCTCATGCCAGAGTTTGAGATCGTGCGGGGCGGCGAGGGGTTCGTAGGCATAATAGACGACAAGAGCCCGAGGGAGGACCACGAGAGGGCCGCGCGGGCGACCCTCGAGGAGGCCGCCTCCCGGATCCGGTCCGGAAAATACGACGTCGTCATCCTCGATGAGATCAACTATGCGGCGCAGATGGGGCTGGTCTCCGTGCAGGACGTGCTGGACCTGGCGGGGCAGAGGCGGCCCGGGACGGACCTCGTTCTGACGGGGAACCACGCGGCGCCCGAGGTGGTCGAGGCGGCCGACCTTGTCACCGAGATGAGGGAGGTAAAGCACCCGTTTCAGAGGGGGATCCCGGCCCGCAAGGGCATCGACTTTTAGACAACGTTAATTTACGCGCCCCCGGGGCCGCCCCGCATGGCAGAGGTCGAGATGCCGGAGCAGGGGGAGATCGTCCTTGCCACCGTCTCAAAGGTGATGGACCAGGGGGCGTACGTGGAGCTCGACGAGTACGGCGGGATCAAGGGGTTCCTCCACATATCCGAGATAGCCCCAGGCTGGATAAGGTCCATCAGCAAGTACGTCAGGAACGGCGAGAAGAAGGTGCTGCTGGTAAAAAAGACGAACCGGGACAGGGGCGACGTGGACCTCTCGTTAAAGCAGGTCTCAAAGGACCAGCAAAAGCAAAAGCTAAAGGAGGTCAAAAAGTTCGAAAAGGGGAGGACGCTCCTGCAGGGCGTCAGGGAGAGGGCGGGCATCACCGAGGAGGAGGCCGACAGGCTCGAGGACGAGCTGTGTTCAAAGTATGACACCGTCTATGACGCGTTCATCGAGATCGGCAGGTCCGGCATCGGGTCGTCAAAGGTAAAGATGGCGAAAAAGACGGCCGACGCCGTCGCGGAGATCTGCTCCAAGATAAAGATCCCGTCAGTCGAGATACGCGGCATGATGGAGATAACGAGCCCGCGCAGCGACGGGGTCGAGATAATAAAAAAGTCCCTGCTCGGCGCGCTCAAGAAGAGCCCGTCGGTCGGCGTCACGTACCTCGGGGCCCCTAGGTACAGGCTGTCGGTCACCAGCGACAACTTCAAGGACGCCGAAAAGACGCTAAAGCCGGTTATATCGGAGATACGGTCCGCGGTGGAGAAGAAGGGCGGCTCTTTCAAGTTCGAGAGGGAGGAGTCCAAGAAGACGAGGGAGCAGATGTGAGGTTCCAGCTGCGCAGGTGCCGCGGGTGCGGCGCATATACGCTGAAGAAGGAGTGCCCAGAGTGCGGCGGCGAGACAAAGTCGGCGCACCCGGCAAAGTTCTCGCCCGACGACAAGTACATGAGGTACAGGCTGGCAGAGAGGTATCAGGGCACGTAGTCCTTGTTGACCTCGTACAGGAAGACGCCGATT
This sequence comes from Nitrosopumilaceae archaeon, assembly GCA_900620265.3. Taxonomy (GTDB): domain Archaea; phylum Thermoproteota; class Nitrososphaeria; order Nitrososphaerales; family Nitrosopumilaceae; genus Nitrosopumilus. Next base: position 14,481 of record UYNY03000046.1, read on the forward strand.
ATCGGGGCGTTGTGCTCCGTGGTATAGCCGGGCGAGGCGTACGCGAGCCGGAGCGGCCCGTCCCCGTCGGCCGGCAGCTTTACCTGCTTTTCGTACAGCCCGATATAGTTGGGCACGTAGGTGGGAGACTGCTGGTTCGAGTTGGCCGGGTTCACGTAGGTGACCGGCTGGTACGGGATCATCTGGCCGAGCATCGAGTCGTTCCAGAACCTGTCAGTCCCGCTTATGCCGTCGGACTCTACAAAGTCGTTCACGTTGTACCCGCCGATCCTCATGAACCACTGCTTCTTTGACTCGTCGCCGCCGCCGCGCAGCAGGTAGTAGGGGTCCTCCGACGTGAGCTTGTGGGCCGTGATGAAGATCAAAAAGTAGTCGGCCCGCCACTCGTTCATCAGCTCCCACGACTCGTCCGGCGGCAACATCATCATCCGCGCCAGGTTCTTTATGTGGTGGCTCTGCGAGGTCAGGTTGTCGGCGATCGTGGTGCGCTCGCCCATCGTGCTTATCCAGTACCCATAGTCCCACCACGACGCTATCACCGCATCCTCGGGGGTGTTGTTCTTTATCCACTCGAGCGTGTCAAGCCAGTCGTTGGTGACGATCCCTATCGAGGCGCCCCCGTTCAGTATGGTGGGCGGCGCGCTGGACGAGGAGAAGAGGTCGGCGCCAACCGGGAAGAACATCGGGGTGGCCAGCATCACGGTGATGACGGCCGCGTACGGGAGCTTTACCAGCATGCGGATGGGCCTCTTTGTATCCGTCCTGAAAAAGTACTTTGTGAGGGCCGCCAGGCCGATCGAGGCCAGTATGATCACCGATATTGACGCGAACACCTCGAGCCGCACGAACGAGGCGCTCACGTACACGCCGGCCATCCCCAGTATCAGGGCGAACCCCAGCATGTCGTTGCTGAGGAACCCCCTCTTGTCGGTGTGGATGTGGCGTGTGACGAGCCAGACGCCGGTCCCCGCAAAGAGCATCAGCACCGAGTGGAAGAGGAACGACTGCTGCGGGGAGACGGCCGCGTGCTCTGATATCGAGCTGAGCAGCGTCCCGCTGCCGGCCAGGAACGGGTTGATGACGGTCATGTACCTGAGCGACTCCTGGAAGATCGAGTCGCCGGCGCCGGCCGCCATTATGGCCGGGCCCCCGACCAGTATCCCGCCGAGCAGGATGAGGCCGTTCCGCCTCTTGTGCGACCTGCTGACCAACTGGACCAGGATGCAGGCGACCGCTATGGCGGGGGGCGCGATCATGGCAAGGGCCCCGAGCCCGTCGAGGAAGTAGTTGACGACCCTGTAGAACGGCTGCATGGCGGCGATCGCCGTGACCGAGTACAGCGGGATCGCCCACAGGAGGAACTTGTGGTCGGACCGGAGGAACGGGAGCGCCACCAGGAACAGCCCTATGGGTATTATGAAGAACTGGTTGCCGCCCCACGCGGAGAGAGCAAACCCGGTAAAGAGGCCCGCCGCCGCGAGCTTTGCGGCGGCGATGGGCCGGTTCTTTGACTTTAGCCCGCTGATCAAAAAGTACGCCGTCAGCACCCCGTAGAAGAGCCCGAGCGGCTCTGACTTGAACCAGCCGATGGGGCCGCGTATCAGGATCGGGAGCGATATCGAGTAGAGCATCGCCGCAAAGAGCCCCGCCGTCGTGCCGGCCATGACGCGCACGAGCGCGAACAGCACGATCCCGGTAAACGCGCCAAAGACCACCGGGAATATGATCGTAAAGTCGTACACTGTCGTCTCGCCCCCGAAGATCCAGTATGTCACGGCGGCCGTCACGTGCAGCATTACCTGGGACGACTCGTCGACGAACCTGCCGTCCGGGTACCAGCTCAGCGGGTCCTTCCACGCGTGGTACGCCCCGATGCCGTTCTCCACCATGTACTCCGTCGCCCGGAAGTTGAAGAACGGGTCGAACTCGTTGAGCTCGAACCCGAACTCGGCCGCCTGCGACCTTACCAGGAACGAGACGGAGAACGAGAGGGAGAGCACCCCTATTATCAGCAGGTGCTTGGGGCGCAGGGAGCGGCCCCCGATCGTGGCCAGCCGGGCGTTAGAGCGCAACGGCGCGCGTGCCCGGGTGTTGATTTATTAGCTTTTGTATGGGTCAGGGGGAGTAGCGGCCCTCGAGGCGTGCCTCGGCCAGCACGTGGCCGGACATGGCCCCCTCGATCTCGGCCCTTGTAGAGCCGGCGGGGGCACCAAGCCGGGCGTCGAGCGCGTACAGCTTGAGGACGTACGTGTGCTCCCGGTCCGGCGGGGCCGGGCCCCCGTACCCCGCGCTCCCAAAGTCGGTCGTCCCCTCCGTGCCCGGCGCAGAGCCCTCCGGGATAGATCCGGTGGACGGGTCGATGTCCCAGACCACCCAGTGGACCCAGACCTTGCCGACGGCGCCGACCGCGTCGGGATCGTCCATTATGAGCGCCAGGGACTTTGCGCCGTCCGGCACCCCCGATATATTGAGCGGCGGGCTCGTATTGCCGTTCTTGTAGCCGTACATCCGCGGGATAACCCCGCCGTGCCCGAACGCCCCGCTCCCAAGCTCCATGCCCGGGGCGCGGGGGCACCCGTGTTAAAGCCTTGCGGCAAAGAGCATGCCGCGCCCGGGATCGCGCGGCCCGTCCTCGAGGGCGAACCCCGCGTCCCGCAGGCGGCGCCGCGCCCCCTCGAGCCGGGCGGGGCACCGGTCGTCAAAGATGTGGTACTCCATGCAGATCCTCCGGATCCTTGATAGCGCAGAGTCCGACGCCCGCTCCAGTATGTCGTACTCGGACCCCTCGCAGTCAAGCTTTAGCACGGAGACCTCCCGCAGCCCGTTCTCCTCGATGATCCTGTCGATCGTGGTGCACAGGATCTCCTCCTCTTCGGGGCCCGACCTGACGTGGATGCTGTGCCCCTCTGGCACGTCCGGCGAGAGGAATATCCTGCCGGGCCCCTCCTCCCCGCAGACTGCGCGCCTGAACGCGCGGGCGTCAACGGAGTTGAGCCTTATGTTCTCCTCGAGCAGCGCGTGGTTTGCCGCGACCGGCTCGTAGCAGAGTATGCGCGCGTCCGACGCGGCGGCCGCGTACAGCGAGTACATCCCGATGTGCGCCCCGACGTCCACCACCGTCCCGCCGTCCGGCACGAACCCGTCCCTGCCATAGTCATCCAGCAGCCAGACGGTGGCGAACACCTGTATGTCGTTGCCGTTGTTCCGGATCCTGATCCTCGTGCCGTTCCGGAGCCGGATGACGAACGGCCCCCGCTTGAGCCCCGCGTATGCGAGCGCCAGGTCGTGCCAGTTCTCGGCCACCCGGCGCGCCCTGCGCAGGAACTCGGCCTTTGACGTCCCCTCTCTTTCCACCGCGCCGCGCGGGCGGGGGCCGGTATTTAGTGTGTCTCGAGGACTATGCGATCCCCGTGGAAGGACATCACGGACCCGCCGGCCTCCCTGACCCGCCTCTTGAGGCCGCGGTCCATCGTGGCGATGATAACGCCGGACCCGGCGTGCGCCGCCAGGGCCCCGTCGGCAGTATCGCCCGGTATCTTGATCCTCTCCATCGGGGCGGCCCGCTCGAGCGCCGCCCCGGCGCCCGCCGACCTGGCCGGATCCCGCCGCAGCCCGCGCAGCTCCGAGACGACCTGCAGGGGGACTGCGAACCTGACCTGCCCCACCTCGGCCTCGAGCGAGTCGATGTTGTGTATGCGCCGCGTCGCAAGGTGGATCAGAAAGCTCGTGTCGCAGACGACCCTAGCCAATGGTACCCGCGCCTATGAGCCGCCACCTGTCCGCTATCCGCCGGCTTATGGCCACGTTGCCGCCCTCGAACGCGCACGCCGGCCTGCGCAGCTCCACCTCGACCTTTGGCTTTGCCTTTGAGACCTTGCCGAGCACCGGGGCCGTCCCGATGTTGAGCCGGAGCATCTCGCCGGCCGATATTGGCGCCACCTTTACGTCGCCGGCGTCGCCGACGGCAGTATCAAAGAGCTTTACTGACATCCTGATGCGCGACGAGCTCTCCGGCAGCGTGCCGGGCGGCCCTATCACCGACCCGATGAAAGAGTCGCTCCTGGTCATCGACGGGTCGAGCCCCGTCCCGATGGCTACAAGGCCGCCGGGGCGCACCACGTCCACCATGCCGGCCGACGTGCCAAGCGACGTTATCTTTGTGGCAAGCGGCTTGTAGGACCCGCCTGACGCCACGCCGGGCCGCACCTCTATCTCGTCGCCCACCTCTAGCGCCCCCTGCGTCAGGCTGCCGCCGATGACGCCCCCCTTTATCGATGCTATCTCCGTGCCGGGCCTGTTGACGTCAAAGGAGCGCAGCACGTGCATGACGGCGTCCCTCTTCTCGTCCCTCTCCGGGGTCGATATGGACGACTCGACTGCGCCTATGAGGGCGTCCATGTTGAGCCCCGCCTGCGAGGAGACGGGCACCACGGGCGCCTTTGCGGCCGGCGTCCCCTTTGTAAAGGAGGCGATCTCCCCGTGGTTGGCAAGGGCCTCCTCGTACGTCAGAAGGTCCACCTTGTTCTGGACCACCACCACCTGCGTTATCCCCAGCGTCTGGAGCGCCAGCATGTGCTCCTTTGTCTGGGGGCGGGGCACCTTTTCGTTGGCGGCCACCAGCAGGAGGGCCCCGTCCATCAGGGCCGATCCCGACAGCATGTTGGCCATCAGGCTCTCGTGGCCGGGGCTGTCGACAAAGCTGACGACCCTTGAGAGGCCGGCCTCCTTGCCGCAGTTGCTGCACTTTGGGGACGTCGAGTAGCAGGCCGGCTCTGCGCACTTGTCGCACTTGTAGAACGCCGCGTCCGAGTACCCGACCCGGATCGTGATCCCCCGCTTTAGCTCCTGGCTGTGGACGCTGGTCCAAGAGCCGGTGAGCGCCTGGATGAGGGTCGTCTTGCCGTGGTCCACGTGGCCGGCGGTCCCGATGTTCACGCACGGCTGGCGGCCGTGCTTTTTGACGTACCAGTCGGGCAGGGTCTCCTTCCAGTGCATGCGGCCACCGCCCGGGCGCCGCATATGTTAAGCTATTCTTTTTTCTCCTCTGCGGGGGCCGCCTCTGGGAGCTTGCCGTCAAAGCGGCAGTTGACCTGGTAGATCTCCTCTGATATGGTGTTGCCGCGGACCAGCTTGCGCACCCGCTGCCCCCTCTCGGCGGCCTGCAGGCCCACGCCCCGCGACAGCAGGACGCGCTTTCTGGCTCCCCCGTGGACGTCCCTCCTCATCGGGACGCCGGACCTGTCGCTGCCCCCGGTCAGAACCAGCTTGCCCTCGAGGCCCGCGACCGCCGCGTCGGCCTCGCCGCCCAGCTCCAGGCCGAGCAGGGGCGCCGCGTCCGCGTCCTTTAGCTCCTTGGAGACGGACCTGCCGGCAGAGTCGGATATGGTCACCTTGAAGGTCGCCATGCGGGGCGGCGGCCACCGAACGACTAATTAACCTTTGTCGGAGGGGGCGCCCCCGTGGAGGAGGTGGCCTGTCCCAGGTGCGGCGAGGGGATGCTCGACGTGCAGGCGTGCCACCTGCTGTGCCCCAGGTGCGGCAGCCACCTTGACTGCTCTGACAAGGGGAGCTACTGGTAGGTCAGATGCCCGGCCTGTCCGGGACATAGTCGGACGACATGTTGATCGCCTTTTCCTTCATTATCTCCAGATACTCCTCATAGCCGGCGTGGAACCCGCAGTGGGGGCAGTCCACGTTCTCGATCCCCTCGTCGAGCGTGGCGGCGCGTCCGCACTCGGGGCACCTTGCGTCCATGTGGTATCGGGGGGACGGCGCCGGATATAACCGTTTGAGGGTCAGGCGGCGGGCCGCCTTTCCCGGATGCGGGCGGGGGGACCCATGCGGGAGGGCCTGCAGGGGCACGATCAGGCCCACGCCGACCTCCGGAACCTCTGACACCAAACGGTGAAAACCGGCGCGTATCACAGGACGCAGGAGTACTTTGGATAAAACGGAGCCGGGATGCCGGGTTTATTCCATGGAAAACCAGCGCCTTAACGACGTTGCAATACGGCGGATGCGGCCGGTCTGGATCTTTTTCCCCGTCCTTATCATGAGCCGGTATAGCGCCACATGATCCCCGCAGGATCCTACGCGGGGGACTGGCTCGCCCGCTTCAGCGTGACGGCCTTCTCCTCCCTGGTAGGCATGCGTGGGAGCTCCCACGGGATGCCATTCTTGATGTATAGTGCCCCGACTCGGGGGCCGGCTCGCCGCTCCCGGCGTATATGCGCTCAAACACAACCTAGTCCAGACCCCGGCCGCCCTCATATTTAATGCCGTTCTAGGCGCACAGGCATCATGACGCCTAGGCGGATCCCGTGCTTGGTGTGATACGGAATCTTTGGGCGGATCCCGGGAGCCGGACCGCGCGGGATGCCGGTATTGGCAACCGGTGTGGCGGGGAACGGTCGTCCTTCACATCATGCATGACGGCGGGCCGGTTACCGTGTATGGGTGCCTTCCGGGCCCCGCAGGACGCAGGATCCCCCGTCGTGCCAGCAGGGGGGCGACGCCCGGGAGGGGGGGCCGAACCGCGTCCGGCGCATGACGCGGGAGGCGGCATACAGACCCCCGACCATGACGGATCCGCCCCGTTTCCATGCCGAAAGGCGGCGGGCGCGTCCGGGGGCTCGGAGTATCACGTCCCGCTAGAACGGCCTAGATGTATCTGCGGCTAGAGCCGCGCGGCCCGGTACATACCTCTATCATAGGCACAAAATACGGTAAAATACGGTATAAAAATATAAGTAGCTATATAGATCGCCGGGGACGTGGGACAGCATGGAAGAGACCCGTCAGGAGCGGCCCGGCATGCCTAGCTATTCAGCCACCCTGCTTGCCGACTATATGATTGCAGAGGGCAACGGCAGGCTCACCCCGCTCCATGTAATAAAGCTGGTCTATATCAGTCACGGCTACACGCTGGCCATACACAAGACGCCGCTGACGCATGACAGGATCGAGGCGTGGCGGTACGGTCCGGTGTTTCCAGTCCTGTATTACGCGCTAAAGCGTCACGGGTCTATGCCCATATCCAACCTATATTATTGTGGGACACGGGCAGACGTGAACGGGATCAGGGATCGCGGGGACTTCTTCAATGACGTGATTAAAGAGCCGGCGCGGGACATACTGGATCGTGTCCTGCATGTATACGGCGGCCTAACCGGAAACCAGCTGTCGGCCCTCACGCACAAAAAGGACACGCCTTGGAAGCGGTACTACAAAGAGGGGCAGATGAACATAGTTATCCCAGACGAGGCGATCCAGAGCCACTATGAAAAGCTGATAAAAAATGACAAACGCATCTAATGAGGAGAGCCTAGAGGATACAATACGTCTTCGAGACGAATTGGGGGGCACGGATGTCGTCGAAGACCGCACGATGCAGGGCGGGCCACCGATGCAGAAAAAGACTGCGTTTTGGTACGCCATATCAATAGTATACGCGTCGTTCGCATTCATGGCCGTGGTGCTGTTTTTTAGCGGATTCCAATTCATGGGGTTTTATCTTGAGGCAAACGTCCTGATAGCGCTGATAGGCACGATAATCGGATCACAAACCATCATACTTTTGAAAAAAGTGCTGAACTATGTTTTCTAGCAGAGGATCGCCGGGCTTTAACGCGGCGGCCTTTCTGGGTTCGCGGGATCCCGCTCTGGCCGCTATTTCCGATGCAGATACGGCGCCGAGATTCTAGCGCCCATCCGCATCCTCTCGGGACATCCCAAACACCGCGGCGGCCACGGGCACGATTCGGTGCCCACGGGGATGATCACAAGTCCGCGGGGCCGGCCTGGGCCCTTGGGCGGGCGCCCTCACGGGTTGAACCCAAGCCCCGGGATCCGCCGCCCCCGGGGGGCCGCAACCCCCCCCCCCGATCCGCGTGGACGCGTGGGGCCCCCTGGATCCATTTACTAAAATAGGCCGTGTCAGGGCCCCCCGCGCACGCGGAGTTAGTTTAGCCTGGTAGGACGTCAGCTTCCCAAGCTGAAGGCCGCGGGTTCAAATCCCGCACTCCGCATCAAAGCCCCCTCATCGCGGCCTCGATGGCCCCCCTGTCCGGCGCGTTCGGGAGCCGCTCAAGGTACGACGCCAGGTCACCCCTCGCCCCCGGGCCGTCCCCCCGCTTCTCCCGCAGGTACGCGCGGTTCTTGTAGACGCGCGCCGACCTCCTCGGGTTTATCCGGATCGCCTCGTCATAGCACTCCTCGGCGCCCGCAAGGTCCCCCGTCCGGAGCCTGTGGTTGCCAAGCCCCTCCCACGCGAGGAACGCCCGCGGGTTCAGCCTGGTGCACTCTTCATAGTGCCTGGCGCACTCGTCGGAGCCGGCCCTTGCAAGCATCGAGCCGAGCAGCGCGAGCGCCGGCGGGTTCGGGCCGGCCGAGACGGCCGAGCGCAGCGCCGAGACTGCGCCGCCCGCGTCGCCGAGCGCGTCGAGCCTCTCGGCCTCGAGGAACGCCCTGTCCGGCGCAGAGTCGGCCGCGGGCAGCGAGCCGGGCGGCGCAAGGACGATCATGAACTGCGACTCCTCGGACCACTCCCTCTCGAATATATCGCGCGGTATCGCGCCCTCCTGCTGCTCGCCGTCCCTGCCCTCCTGCACATAGTGCAGTATGGTGCCCTCCTCGTCGTCGTATCCCGTGATCACCGACGCGTGCTGCGTGATGCCCGGCACCCCGGGCAGCAGCACCACCGGCGGCACGCCCGCGTCGAGCGCGCCCCTGAGCCCGTCCATCGACGACCGGAGCACGGCGCTCTCGAGCCCGTGGCGCCCCGCAAGGTCGAGCCCCTCCGCAAGTATCGCGCCGCCCCCCGGGTACCTGGCCGCCGCCGAGGCGGCCTCGGCGGCCGGGATGCTGACGTCCCAGTACCTTGACACGGCGTTGATGGCAAGCGGGAGGCAGGGCCCCCCGTCCTCGACGATCGGCAGCAGCAGCTCGCAGGCCATGCGGGGCGCGCCGCGGCGCCTCATATAAAACTCATAGAGAGCAGAACCGCGCCAGCAGGGCCCGCCCGTCCGGGCTCGCCTCCGGGTGGAACTGCGTCCCAAAGAGGGGCGCGGCATGGTGCCCTATCATCTCGTTGGTGCAGCCGTCCGACTCTGCCAGCGCCGACATGCCGGCAGGGAGCCTTGCCACCTCGTAGCTGTGGCTCTCCTCCACCACGAGGGACCCGCTGCAGAGCGGGTTCTCCCGGATCACCCGGGCGGTCGCCTTGCCCCTCCGGGGCGACCCGCGCCTCCGTATGGTGCCGCCGAGCGCCAGCGCCATCACCTCTGCGCCGTAGCAGATACCTAGCAGCCTCGTGCCGCGGCGCGCGGCCTCCCGCGCGATCCTCGAGTTGACCGCGTTGGCGCGCCGGTCGTTCCTCCTCCTGCCTGACAGTATCACGTGCGAGTGGCCCAGCTCCCGCCCCGGGGCGCACTCGAGCGGCCCCGTCTTTTCAAACGCCACCCCGAGGCCGTCGAGCGCCGCCTCGATCTGCCCCGTGTACGCCGAGCCGTTGTCCACCAGCAGCAGCTAGCTGCCCACCTCGACCGTCACATAGTGGAGCTCGGCGAGCCCGTCGCGCACCGAGATGGTGCCAAAGTACAGCACGTCACCCTCCTGCCACATGAGGATCCTGCCGCCGTCCCCGAGGAACTCGTCGATGAACCGCGCGAGGAACTCGTCCGTCTCGGCCCGCTCGTTCTCCGTGTAGAAGAAGTGCTCCCCCTCGTTGAACGAGAGCGGCACGCTGACGGACTCTGGCTCCTCGACGGTGATGTTGTCAAGGTCAAAGGCTGCCCGCGCTATCTCGATGCGGTCGTCCCGCGCCAGCGCGGACGATACCGAGGTCCCGTTGAGCACGGGGGCCACCCCCGACACCTTGCGCAGGTACGCCTCGAACGCCGACTCTTGCGTGTCGCCGAGCCCCACAAAGTACTCGCCGTTAAAGGCCGCGCCGACCGCCGCGATCGTCCCTATCTGGGAGACGACGCCGCCGGCGCTCGACGACGTGTAGACCGTGATAAAGTAGACGTCGTGGTCGCCGACCCGGTACAGTATGTTGTCCCCGACGCGCGGGCTCCGCAGCAGCGTCTTTAGCTGGGCGAACTCGGGGTCGCGGTCCAGCGCCTCGCTCACCGCGGTGGGGCCGATCAGCTTTGTGTCCGAGTCAAGCGGCACCTCGTAAAAGCTGAGCTCGCCGAGCCTCGGCAGGTCGTTCTCTACCACCATGTAGCCGGCAAGGTTCCTCCCCTCCGAGCCGCGCAGCTCGAGGGAGAGCAGCCCGATGAACGAGGTCTGGTCGAACCCGGGCGGCTTTGCGTTGACATAGTAGGTGTCAAGGTCCCGCGGCACCTCGTAGAACTCGTTGGCCTGGATGAACGTCTCGACGTCCGTCACGTGGTACACGTTGTACATGCGCGTCTTCCAGTTGAAGAGCTCGACGGGGTACCTTATCTGCTCCTCGAGCCAGCCGGGCATCGGGACGAACTGCTCGGCGTACTGTTCCGCGAACATGTCCGTGAAAAAGTCGTCCCCGGTGCGCAGCAGGTCGATCTCGCCCGTGTACGTGTCGATGAGCGCGTACCCGACCAGCCGCAGGTACGGGTTGTTTATCGACCAGGGCACGTCGCGCGTGTCAAAGCCGATTATCAGGGGGACCAGCCAGTACGTGTTCGTCCCGTCAGTCACCGGCAGCGCGTCAAGCTCCGAGCCGAATATGTTGTACAAAAAGTACGGGTAGAGCACCTCCATCCTGTCCATGATGTCCTTGTACCTCATGATGTGGACCGACTCGGCCGGATAGGAGAGCAGGAAGTTGGGCTCGAACGTCCAGCTAAGGGGCGGCGGCAGGTCCAGCCCGCCCGGCCCGTCATAGAACGCCCCGCCGAGCTCGTCGGTGGTCGACTCCGTCCTCGAGAGCGCGTACGCCGACCAGGTCTCCCCAAAGAGGCCTGCCTCCCCGTAGTAGATGCTCCTCTGCGCGAACAGCTCCGAGCTGTCGGCTATCCGGCCCCCCGTCGCCTCGAGCGTCAGGAACCCCTCCGGCACGTGCGTGTAGACCAGGTGCTCGTTGTACCACGTGTTCTCGGCGCTGACGGAGTCCGGTATCTTGGGGGCCATCGACGCGGTCCAGTAGAGGGTGTCGTTGAACCGCAGTATGTCGTTGTCGCCGATCTCCACGTACGGGATGAGGCCTATCTCCGGCCTCAGCTTTGCGTTTGCGGCGTCCCAGTCCCAGACGCGGACCACGTCCAGCACGTCCGCGTTCCCCTCCACGTACTCGTCGATCGTGTTGGGCGAGACGGGCGCCAGCTCGACCTGGTGCGTTATCTCCCGGACGGCGTCAAGCTCGCCGATGTGCCTGTTGACCCCTATCTGCTGCGCCGTGTACGGCCCCAGATACTCGATCTTCCTTGCGTCGGCGATGCTGTCGTTGACGGCGGCAAACCCGCCGGTCGCCACCAGTATCGCCACTATCGTGAACAGCCGGACGTAGACGTCCCTCTTGAACATGTGCGTCAGCACGCGCGCCCGCATCCTGTCCACGACGGAGAACGCGGCGAGCGCCGATCCCGCGGCGAGCGCCCCGCCTATGATATACCTGGTGTTGTAGTTTATCTCGCTCGTAAAGAAGAGCTCGAACGCCGTCCAGAATATGCCGATGGCGGCGAGCGCCTCGAGCGTCGAGACATAGTCAAGGTACCTCGGCTTGCCCTCCCTCGAGTCCTGTATGAACGCCGTCGCCACGTGCAGTATCCTGTGGACCCCGACGTACAGGAAGAGGCGCAGCCCTATCGAGGCCAGTATCGGGGGGACCAGCACCAGGAGGGCCGGTATCATCGGGACGACCCTCTCGCCCGCGTACGCGGGGTCGGTGGGCGGCGTCACGAACGGGAGCGCAAAGAGCCCCGGCAGGCTCTCTACGCCCATCGTGTTGCCGCCGAGGAACGACATGGCCGCGAACCCGAACATGATGTTGGCAAAGAACGCCCCGAAGAGCAGCACCTTGGTCACCTGCCAGACGGCGAACTGGGTCCGCCCCATCTTGAACTCGGAGTACTTTTTCACGAGGTCGGCGGCAGACTGGGGGCCGGGCCCGATGAACCCGATCGCCGTGCCGAGCAGGTACCAGAATATCGAGGAGCGGGCCGCAAAGTTGACGCGGACCAGCGTGATGGAGGCCAGTATCAGCGTCGAGACCAGCGTGTAGAAGACGGGCTTTGAGAACTGGTCCCCGAACTCCGTAAAGTTCATCGAGAGCACGACGGCCTGCTGGCCGGCGAGCACCAGTATGGCGGCCCCCATAGCCACCACCACGGCGATCCGGACGTACTTTCCTGCGTCGGGGGGTGGGGCCTTCCTCTCCGTGGCCGCGCTATACAAAATCGGCGCGCGTCAAGCGCCGTCAAATTAATGTCTTACCGGCACGGGGACGGGTGGGGGCACCGGTTCAGGCCGGATCCGAGGCCAGCCCCTTGCAGATCATATAGGCGGCGGCATAGGCGGGCACCCTGACCCGCCCGTGCTCGAACGGGCCGAACCTCGACCCCCCGAGCGCAAAGCGCACCGGGCACTCGGCGACCACCTCGCGGGGGTCGCCCCCCAGCAGGGCGGCGGCCTCGTACGGGTCCCCCTCCCCCTCCCAGGGTATCTTTGAGAGGCCGCTCTTGCCGTTGACGGTGCCGGCGAGCCGGAATATTCGGTGGACGTCGGTGGTGACCCCGGGGTCAATCCGGGCCCCGATGACGGGGGCCGCCTCGGCAAGGCGGGCCTGCGCCAGCTGGTACCCGCCGGATTCTGCCTCTTTTTTGGCGCGGGACCTGGCGGCCTTTGAGGCGAGCGCGTGTCTTGCGTACCTGCCGGGCCACCCCGGGTTGTCCGGTTCCGCCGGCTTGGCCGGTTTCTTCTTCTCTGCGTTGCGCGGCAGCCCGACCAGCTCTGGTATCGCGCCGCGGAACGAGACATAGTCGGCTATCTCGAGGCGCTCCTTTGACCCGAGCTTGTACGTGCCGGGGTCCTCGACATGCACATGGAACCCCTCGTTGCCCGAAAAGTACGCGATCGCGCCCGTAATCCCGAGGTCCTCCTCCAGTATCTTTAGCAGCTTTTCCACCTCGTCCCATGCCGCCTTTATGCACTTCTTGCACGGCAGGGACCTTGCCTGCGACTTTTGTGATCCGCAGTGCGGGCACTCTGCCCTTGCGTGCACCCGCGAGCACTCGCAGACGCGCACCGCGTGCTCGGCCCTGCAGGGCAGCGCCAGGTCCTTTGCGTCCACGTCGAATATCAGGTCGGCGCCCCTCCACTCCTTCTCGCGCATCGGGAGCTCGGGGAACGCATAGTACGCGTTGGAGCAGTACACGTCGGGCGGCGCGTTCTGCGAGAGGAGGAGGCGCAGCCCCGCGTCGTCCCGCACCGATATGTGGCGGACCATCCCCGAGCCGGGCCTAAAGTACCCGAACTCGCGCTCTGGGGCGCGCGCCGGCGCCCTGATGTCTGCCAGGCGCTCAAAATAGTACCTCTTTAGCAGCGACCCTAGTATGGCGCTCATCGGCCCCTCCCGAACTGGCCCGGGTGGGATATGCCGGCGCACTCTGCCGTCTCGTGGCAGAGGTCCTGCGTGCGCAGCTTGTCGCACGAGGGGCACGAGTACCCCGACCCCCCGGCGCCCTCCTTTAGGCTCCGCAGCTGGTACAGGGTCGTATTCTCGTTATAGTCGGGGGCCCCCTTGAAGAGCGGCGCTATCTCCTCGATCGACTTGCCGGCGTTCAGCAGGTACGTGCCGAGCATGAACCGCCCCGAGTGGGGCAGGTTCTCGCCCTTTTCGAGCACCCCGATGGCGTGCTTTATGCACGGCGGGTACTCGCCGGTATACGAGGCGGCCGGCTCGAACGCGGCGGCAAGCTCCGTGATCCTAGAGACGTACTTTTCCAGCCCGGGCACGGAGGGCGGCGTCCTGGCAGACGTTATCCTCGACGAGATGTACGATGCCACCGCAGAGCGCAGGAGCCGGACCGCCTCGCGCGGGGTCAGCCGGACCATCCCGCCAGAGACGCGCCGGTTCACGAGCTTCCACTCGCGCTCGTGGAACCCCGTCGAGTGGAGCAGGTAGCTTGGCACCGGCATCGTGATGTCGTCCCCGTCCCGCTCTATGTCGACCTCGAAGAGGTCGTGCATGATCCGCGCCACTACCCCCCTCGTGGCGTCCCCCATGCTCGCCCTTGTGTCGCGCCTTAGGTCCGACTCGAGGAACCTCTCGGCGCGGCGCGCCTCTGCGAGCGCGAACCTGCCGTACATGGCGCGCCTGCTTGATATCTTCAGCATGACGACAGCCAGCAGGAACGAGTAGATCTCGACGGGGAGCTCGTCGGGCGCCCCCTTCATGAACACGCGGCCCTCGGCGGCCGCCTCGATCCTGGCGAGCGCCATGTCGCGCACCCTCCCGAACGCCGGGTCCGCCGCCAGATCCTCCAGGCTGAACCCCGTGTCCTTCATGTAGTCGCCGGCCTCGTCGAGGAACGGGTACCTTGCCAGCTCGTCCTCCCCGACCTCCAGCTTTTTACGGCGCGGCGCCGCCGGCTCGTCCTCCCCGACCTCCAGCATGGCGCGGCGCGGCGCCGCCGGCTTGAAAAACGTTTGTCGGGTTTAAATTGAGGAGGGGCGGGCGCGCCCCCATGAAGGTGGGCTGCCACGTCTCGATATCAGGCTCGATAGACAGGGCCGTGGACAACGCCGTGGACAGGGAGTGCACCGCGTTCCAGATATTCACGAGGAACCCCAGGGGGTGGAACGCGGCCCCCCTGGACGACGGCGTGGCCGGCGCGTTCAGGGAAAAGCTGGCAGCAAGCGGCATCGAGGAGGACGCCGTCTGCGCCCACATGCCGTACCTGCCGAACCTGGCGTCCCCAAAGGACGAGGGGTTTGCAAGGTCGGTAAGGTCGCTCGTCGAGGAGACGGAGCGGTGCGCAAAGCTCGGCATCAGGTACCTGGTGACGCACCTTGGCAGCCACCTCGGGAGCGGCGAGGAGGCCGGCATGGGGCGCCTCGTGGAGGGGCTCTCCGAGGCGGGGCGCGCAAAGAACAACGTGATGATACTGCTCGAGAACACGGCGGGGCAGAAGAACTCCGTCGGGTCGGAGTTCGGGCAGCTCGGGGAGCTGCTGCGCAAGCTAAGGCCCGCCAAAAAGTTCGGCGTCTGCCTCGACACGTGCCACGCGTTCGCCTACGGGTACGACCTGCGCACCAAAAAGTCGGCCCGCGCCGCGTTTGACGAGTTTGACGCAAAGGTGGGGCTTGGCAACCTCCGGATCCTCCACCTCAACGACGCAAAGGCCGGGCTCGGGAGCCGCCTTGACCGGCACTACCACCTCGGGCTCGGGGAGATAGGGGAGGAGGGGATCTCGGCGGCGGCCAGGATGGCCTCCGGCAGGGGCATACCGGTGATACTAGAGACGCCCATAGACGGGGAGAGGGACGACGCGGGCAACATCAGGAAGGCAAGGGAGCTGGCGTAGGGTTTTATTCCGGCGCGGCGCCGGCGTGATCGTGGAGTACGACGCGGTGATGAGGCTCGCGCTTGAGCGCGGGTTCTACTTTCCGAGCGGCGGCGCGTACGCCGACGCGCACGCCGGGTTCTGGGAGTACGGGCCGGCGGGCGCCGGCCTCAAGAACCGGTTCGTCGAGCTCTGGAGGAGGGAGATGGTAAGGCGCGGCTCGATGATGGAGATCGACGGGTCGCAGGTGATGCCGCGGTCCGTATTCGAGGCGTCGGGGCACCTTGGCGGCTTTGCCGACCCCATAACGAGGTGCCAAGAGTGCGGCGCCACCCACCGCGCCGACAGGCTCGCCTCCGAGGCGTCCGGAAGGGACGTCCCGGAGAGGGCGGAGCCGGCAGAGATAGACAAGGCCATCGCCGAGGCGGGCGCCAGGTGCCCCGGGTGCGGCGGCGGCCTCGGGCCGGTCGAGAGGTTCAACATGATGTTCGGGGTCGGCATCGGGCCGGACGGCGGGGAGGCGTACCTCAGGCCCGAGACGTGCCAGTCGATATTCGTGGACTTTCCGAGGATCTTCAAGACGATGCGCGGAAGGCTGCCGCTCGGGATCGCGCAGGTCGGGAAGAGCTTTAGGAACGAGATAGCGCCGAGGCAGAGCCTGCTGCGCCTGCGCGAGTTCTACCAGGCCGAGATCGAGGTCTTTTGCAACCCGGCCAGGATGGGCGAGGCGCCCGACCTCGGGGAGGTGGCCGGCGTAAGGCTGAGGATCCAGGACGGGGACTCTGTCCGCGAGGTGGCGTGCGGCGAGGCCGCAGAGTCGGGGCTCGTCCCGTGCAGGCTGATAGCGTACTATATGGGGCTGCTGGCATCGTTCTATGAAAAGACGGGGATCGACCCGGGCCGGTGCAGGTTCAGGAGGCTCGGCGACAAGGAAAAGGCGTTCTATGCGGAGGCCGCGTACGACTTTGAGGTCGAGGTCTCCTCGGGGTGGCTCGAGCTGGTCGCGTGCAACTATCGCGGATCGCACGACCTTGCCGGCCACGCGTCGGGCACGGGCGAAAAGTTCGAGGTGATGGACGGCGAGGAGAGGGTACTGCCGCACGTCTTTGAGATATCGATGGGGATCGACAGGAGCCTGTACGCGATCCTGGAGCACTGCCTGAGGGAGGATCCGGACCACGAGAGGACGGTCCTCTCGCTGCCCCCGTACCTTGCGCCCGTCCAGGTCGGCGTCCTATCGCTGGTAAAGAAGGACGGCCTCCGGGAAAAGACGGACGACGTCTATTCCGGGCTCAAGAGGGGCTTTGGCGCGTTCCTTGACCACTCTGGCGCCATCGGGCGCAGGTACAGGAGGCTCGACGAGGCGGGCGCCCCGCTTGCCGTGACTGTCGACCACCAGACGCTCAAGGACGGCACCGTCACCATACGGCAGAGGGACAGCATGAAACAGGAGAGGGTCCCGCTCGAGGGCCTGGCCGGCGTGATAGGAAGGATGGTAGCGTACCCCTAGTGGCCGGTGCCCGTCACGCGGCTCTTGCCGGGGGGCAGGGCGCGGACGTACTCGTCTATCCCCGGGACCGACGCCGCCGGGTCCATCCCCGCAAGGTCGTTGCGGATCCTCTTTGCCACGTCCGATACCTCGGAGCCGCCCGGCTCGATCACCGCGTGGCACAGGGCGGTGGCCGAGACGGCGCCCGGGGGGCCGCACGAGACGACGGGCCCCCCGTCCCCCTGGAAGACGCCGACTGCCAGCTTTAGCGCTCCGGCGGCCGCAAAGTTGCGGCTTCCCGTGATGGTGAACGACCCCTTTGGGAGGTACTCGCCGCTGGGCGCCGACCTCCTCACCTGGGACGGGTCCACCCAGAACGCGCGGACGCCGTGCAGCTGCCCCCTCCACGCCCTGCTAAAGCAGACTGTGGCGCGGGCGACCTCCTCGATGTCCTGCGCGGGCGCCGCGGCGCCCCCCTTTAGCACGAAGAACGGCGATCCAAAGATGTCCCCGTGGAAGACCGTGTCGCCGGGCGCCATCTGCTTGCGCACGACGGCCGAGTTTGACGGCGCGTCGCGCCCGCCGACGGCGAGCAGGCCGCCGGACGTGTGGAACCACCTGTACCTCTCGTACCAGGCGCGCCTGCGTATGCCGGCGACTGCGGGCGCCGCCGGCGCGCCGCCGGTGCGCGCCTCCTCGAGGCGCTTTTGCGTCGACCTGATGGCCGCCTCGATCGCCGGCGCGGCCCCCGAGTGGCGCTTTGCGGCGTCAAATATGGCCGACGCGACCGACTGGGGCGGCGCGTCGGGGTCTATCCGGATCCTCTCGCCGCCGGCCTCCACCACGTGCGCCCCGCGCTCGGTCCCCAGCGAGGCGCCCGCCGCCGCCAGTATCGCGGCGGCCCCCGGATCCCGGATGTCAAGGCCGCGGGCGGCCAGCTCGTACAGCGAGCCGGCGGCGCGCTTTATCGAGGCGGCCCTCTCGGCGGCCGCGACCGCCGCCTTTTGCTGCTCTTCAAGGCGCGACTCGAGCGCCGCTATCTGCTTGGCGGGCCCCTCGCCGCGCGCCTCGGTGGCGCGGTCCACGATGCCGCCCGTAAGCAGCCGGTCGAGCCCCTCCATAAAGCTGGGCACCGGCTCAAAGGGGCCCGCGCCGAGCCGGAGCGGCAGCGCGTCGCCGCCCGATATCACGGGGTCGTGCGCGCCCGACACCACGTCGCTGACCACCCTCCTTGCGGCGGCGCACAGCCCGGATATATCGCCGCGGGACAGCGATTCCCCGGCGGCGCCCGGGTCTATCCCGGCGATCCCCAGGATCCCCTCGACGTACTTTTTTGGCAGGCCGAGCGTCCTGCCGAGCCACTTGCCGGCCGCAAGGTCCGTCGAGCCGAGCGGCGCAAAGTCGTCCTCCGATACGGACAGCACGTCGGCGCCCGCGGGCGGCGGCGCGTACTCGAGGCCGACTGACAGCTTGCGGTGGCGCACGTCTATGGACCTCTGGAGCGCCAGTATCTTGCCGCCGGAGCAGAGGATCATGTTGCCGCCGCCAAAGAACTCGGCCGCCAGCGTAAAGCTCCTTCCAAACCCCTCAAAGTCGACGTACGCGATGCGCTCGGCGCCGTCCTGGCGCACCCCGGCGACGCGGAGGCGCACGAGGTCCGAGCGCAGGCGCCGCAGGAGGCGGTT
>UYNY03000047.1 GCA_900620265.3 Nitrosopumilaceae archaeon
GGCACCTGCTTGTTTCAGCCGGTGTGCCGTTCTTTTGCAGCTTGTATTTCTTTATAAGGGATGGAATAAAAACACCCCTGTCAGATTTAATCACATTGTCCACCAGACCGCCATATCCCGATCCCTTGAATACTTTAATCACAGACGGGTCAAGTATGAACATTACGCCTCATATCCACGCCTTTAACTCATCCATCACTTCACTGTGCGGGATCTCTAGCAGTTCAGAGCCGCGCTGCGACGTGATCTTCCTCTTTATGATAAGCGACATTACGCAGCTCTTCAGTTCGCTTTGCATTTGCGGCCGGTTCATCGGGTTGGCGGTCATCTCTGGAAACATCAGGCAGACATATGCCAGCATCTCGTGGTGCTCCATGTCCCTGAACAGGTCCAGGTAATCTGGAAGCAGGGATGCGACGCGGTCCTCGACATCACAAGGGGCGTCGGCGCACGCATCCCTGCCGCGCTTGGTGAGCTGCAGCAGCTTGTAACCGGACTTGGCCTCCAATTCCATCATGCCGTCCTTTTCCAGGTTCCTCAGGGACCTCTCCAGCACGTCGCTGTACGGGCCGAACATGCCCGGCCTGTAATCAAGCATATTTCCAAGGCTAGGCACCTCCCTTGATATCAAAAAGAACATCTTTTGGAACTGTGTCCGTCCCATCGGTTCGCCGCTCAGCCCCGCCACGCTAACCACGTATCTGGATATCGGATCCCCTTGGACGGCGCTGCCCGACTGCCCCGCTTGCATGAGTATCGTGTATCCTCTGCGATTATAAGGATTCTGTCCTTTTAGACGGAGCGTATGAAAACGGCCAGTGGCGCCCCGCCCGTGCCGCAGGAGGGCGCCGCCCCGGACCGCGTGGATCCCGGCCAAGGCGGCCCGAGCATGGCGGATCCTTGCCTAGCGCGGCATGCGGCCGCAGGCACGGATCCCAGGGGCCCCCCGGCATGCTTAAAATACCGAGCATCCGGCCCCCCGCCGATGGGAACAGAGAACGAGGCCATCTGCGAGGCAGTAGCGGCCATCAGCCCCTTCATCAGGTTCGTGGGGATGGTCGGCCCGAGCGGCGAGCTCCAGGCCTACAGGAGGCGCAAGGACCTCGTGCCGCTGCTAGACGAGAAGAACACGCACTACCAGTTCTCCCACATCGCGATGAAGAACGACATGGAGGCGTTCTTTGACAAGAGCCTCGGCGAGGTAGAGTTCGTCTGGGAGGAGAGGAAGAGGGTGCAGACCATATCGTTTGCAATCGGCAAGAGCAGGGTGTGGGTGTCCATCGACAAGAAGGTGATCAGGTCAGAGATGCTGCGCATCATCGACGCCTGCCTGCCCGTCGTCAAAAAGCACTCCTAGTACAGCCAGCAGCGCACGTACCCCGTCCCCGTCTTGACGCACGGCGGCGCCTCGCGGCACTTTTCGAGAGCCTCTGGGCAGCGGTCCATAAAGCGGCACCCTGCCGGCGGGCTTGCAAGGTCGGGCGGCGAGCCCGGTATGTGGCCCGGCGGCGGCCCGCGCATGGTCGGCACCGACTCGAGCAAGGCCTTCGTATACGGGTGCCTCGGGCTGCCATAGACCTCCTCGGCCGTCCCGAACTCTACGATCTGGCCCGCGTACATGACGGCGACCCTGTCGGCTATGCCTGCCAGGACGGCAAGGTCGTGCGTTATCAGTATGAACGACGTGCCGCCCTCCCTCATCTTTTTGAGCAGGTTTGTTATCTGCGCCTGGACCAGCACGTCAAGCGAGGTGGTCGGCTCGTCCGCGACGACGAGCCGCGGCCCTAGCAGCAGGGCCATCGCGATGACGACCCGCTGCCTCATGCCGCCGCTCAGCTCGTGCGGGTACATGTCAAGCACCCCGGGATCGAGCCCGACCGAGGTCATGGCGCGCCCGGCGGCCCCGAGATCCCCGGCGGCCCCGTGGTGGCGCAGCACCTCGTCCAGCTGATCCCGCACGCGAAACACGGGGTCAAGCGAGTTCATCGCCCCCTGAAATATCACGGATACCTCCTTCCACCTGTACTTTTTGTCAAACTCGGCCGGCGGGATCCCGAGCAGGTCCACCCCGTCAAGCAGCACCGTCCCCGACGCGCGGCCGCCGCGCAGCGACCCCGCGATAGCAAGCCCCAGCGTGCTCTTGCCGCACGCGCTCTCGCCTGCGACGCCGAGCGACTCGCCCTCCTCCAGGTGCAGGTCGGCGCCCTCCACGGCGCGGACGGATCCCTCGGGCGAGTCATAGGTGGCGCACAGCCCGCGCACGTCAAGCAGCATGGGGCGAGGGACTCGCGGGGGGAATTTTTACCTTGCCCGTGGCGCGGGGATTACGCGTGGGCGGCACGGCCATGCGCCTGTGCCAGCCTGTAGGTGGACGGAACCACGAGATCTATCCGCCCCGACCCGAGCATGTCGTCCATGCGGCTCCGGATCCTGCGCTTGGAGGCGTCGATTACATCCCCGTCGGCCTTGCAGTTTATCAGGACAGAGCATATCTGGGCCAGCGTAAAAGCCCCCCTCTCCTGGGCCACCCCCTGCGCGGGTCAGGCATCCGTGGCGCGCCGGGTACGGCGGCACCGCATTAGGCGGCATCTTTGAACCGACCAACGTTGCAGGTGAGTTCCGATCATATTTAAAACGAGCCCGCCGCCCGGTACTGTTGAAAAGTCGGGCCTCAGGCACGCAGGCGTGAAATCCCCGGAAACCGGGTCGTTCTAGTGGACTATATGCAGTCGGCCTCTACCTTATCACAGAGTAGCTTTACGTTTGCAGACAGTTCGTATATCAGCCTAGTCGTTTCCTTGATTTCTTTCACGTCATCCCTGAGATAGTCTAGCGATGCTTGGATGCCCTCTATTTCCTCCGAATTGGAATTTGCCTCCTGAACCCCAAAGCCGGCTATGCCCCCGACCGCCACTATAAGAGGAATTATTATGGCCGCATCCTTAGCCGTCATTCCTGCCATGCCTATCTCTCGCCGTCCTGTATATATATAAATATTTCAGGCCCAAGTCCAAGACCCGGCTTTTCAACGGTACCCATGCCTCAAGATGGTGATCATGGGATCCAGCGCGTGGGATCACCGCCGACGGGATCGCGGCCGTGATCGCAGGCGGGGTGCCGCGGCGCGGTTTGTTATCACGAGCTCGTCCATGGCGGCGTGGTGGCCGCTCACCATCGGGACCCTCCGCACGTACAGCCCGTGGGATCGCGCCATGCCGGCGACCTTGTCGGAGCGGTCGTAGGTCATCACGACCGGGTTTAGCGTGCGGGAGGCGAGGCGGAAGAGCCGCGCGTGGTCCACGCTGCTGTGGTCGTACAGGCGCCTGCCGGCGCGCTTGCCCGCCGCCGTGTACGGCGGATCTATGAAGAAGATCGCGCGCCTAGACCGGCACCGCGCCATCACGTCAAGCCCGTCGCCGTGCACCACCCGGAGCCTGCCGGACATGCGCGCGATCTCTGTTATCCGCGCGGCGATCGTCTCGGGGTACCACCTTGACGTTATCCCCCTGCCGGACTCGCCGCCCTTGATCAGGGACGCGCCCCTCGCCATGATCCCGCCATAGCTGAACCTGTTGCGTATTATCGTGCGGAACGCCAGCGCCCGCGCCCCCGACCCGCCGGAGGCAAGCACGTCCTCGACGTTCGGCCTGGTAGGCTCGAACGAGAGTATCCTGCCGACAAGCCAGCGGTGGTCGCCAAGTATCACGGACCACATGGCGGCGACACCGTCGTCCTTTTCCACCATGACGGCCCTGTCAACGAGCCCCTCTGCGACCGCGGACAGGCTGATGATCCCGCCGCCGGCGAACGGCTCGTACATCACGTCCGACTCGTACGTGTCGCTGCGCAGCAGGGACAGCACGTACGGGACGAGCCACGTCTTTCCGCCCGGGTAGCGCAGTGGGCTGCGCTGCCTCACGCTCGAGACGTTGACGACGCCGGGCGGGGCGGCGGCCGAGCGCACCGTCGTCATGATCCGCCCCGGGGGGCCGCGCGGCACGCCATCGGCCGGGCCGCCCGCCTGCCATACTTATAGCATGCACGCCACGCGGCGGGGGCGCGGGCAAGGATTATAAGAAAAGGCGCGGGCCGGGCGCGCAATGGCGGGGCCGGGATCCGAGAATTATCCAAGGCTACCACTGGGGAGGATATTTGACGCCCCAGAGGCCAGGATCCTCGACCTCTTGTTCTGCAACGAGGGCCTGTCGTACACACGCGGCGAGATTGCGGGGATTACAAAAGTACAAGAGGGCAGGATCGACGGGTACCTCCGGTCGCTCCTGGAGGAGGGGATGATAAAGACGGCAGGGAGCGGATCCGGCGCATCATACGCTGCAAACCACAACTCCAAGAGGGCCGCCTGCCTGCTCGAATACGTGAACGAGACGATACGCTCCAACTTTGAGGCGGCCAGCAGGCATTCCCGGCGGTAGCACATAGCGGGGACGGGCGCGCAGGCCATAGATATGGCGCTAAAATGCAGGTAATTTCAGGATTACTCTGGCAGCATGCGGTCGATCCTGCGTATCTGTGAGTCGGCATCCTTGGATTTTTCGACATGTCGCTCTGTCATCTTGTCGACGGCCTCCCTTGCCTCTTTTGGAAGGCGATCCGCCGGAAACCCGGTTTTGCAGAGACCCAGTATCTCACTTTCAGTAAAATACTCGTTCCTGCAATTCGGAGCGAACGTGTTTTTAAACAATCTTGATGATCCCGAGTGTTCCGTCCTGCCAGATTCCGAGTGCGCTGTCCGGCCCATGCCCATTCCCGCAGCGGACGGAGCCGGCCTCGGATATAAACTGATCCGCGATCACGGCGCCCAGAAGCGGGCAGTGGGGCCGCGGCGGATAGATCCGCCTGATCAGATTTGGCACCTCCGTGTGCCGAATTTGGACGCCGTGGCACCCAAACAGATAAATCAAAACCCACGCGCCGGCCCCGCATGGACGAGGAAGAGATGTCGGCCGACGAGAGGGCGGTCAAAAAGAGGGCGGCCGACAACATCAAAAAGTACAAGGCGGTGTTTGACGCGCTTGATGACTGACGGGCCTCGTGAGGGGCAGATAGTCCGGATCCACGACTAGATGGCATCAGAGTACGGGATCGATCCGGGCAGCATGGGCAGGGGGACGGTCGGCCCGCTCGTGCAAAAGACAGACATGATCGGCGGGGGCGACGCCGTCAGGGACGCCTCGCTGCTGCTCGAGGTGCTGGCAAGGCGCCACCCGTTCACCGGCGGCAGCAAGAGGACGGCGCTCCTGGCCGGGATCGGGGCGTGGCTCGGGCGCAACTCGCGCCCGGCCGCACCCCCTGATCCAAATTCATTTTAAGGCCCCGGATCCGCCGCCCCCCGATGGAGCCGGACAGCATAGTATGCGGCGACGCCGCCGAGGTGCTCGCGGGCGTCGAGGGGGGGACGTTTGACATCACGGTCACCTCGCCCCCCTACAGGAACGCGATCGACTACCGGATGCACGCCGAGCACGGCAACGACCCCGGGATGAACTACCGGGGCCGGCTCACGACGGGCGTCCCGGAATACATCGAGTCGATGGCCGAGATCTTCTCTCAGGTGCACAGGACCACAAAGGAGGGCGGCTATTGCTGCATCGTCATCGGCAACGAGATAAACCGCGGCACGCTCGAGCCGCTGCCGGCGCTCCTGGCCGCCAGGCTCACAGGCGACGGCTGGAGCCTGCACGAGGAGATCATCTGGCACAAGGTCACCGGCGGCGCCAACCGCGCGGGCGGCTTTGTGCAGAGGACGTACCCGTCGTACTATCGGGCCAACATCATGCACGAGGCGATACTGGTGCTCCGGAAGGGGGCCAACAGGCTGCGCAAAAAGGGGCCGGCGCTCCCCGGCGTCAGCAGGGACGTCATGTGGAAGGAGATTGCAAACTCTGTCTGGCATATAGCGCCGGTCCCGCCCGGGTACCTTGACCACCCGTGCCCGTACCCCGAGGAGATCCCCTACAGGCTGCTCGGGCTCTACTCGGACGAGGGCGACATGGTGCTAGACCCGTTCAACGGCGCGGGGCAGACGACAAAGGTGGCGCGGTACACGGGGAGGCGGTACGTGGGAATCGACGCGCTCCAGGGGTACGTAGACTATGCAAGGTCCAGGGTGTCAGAGGAGCCGCACATACGCAAGAGCATCATGCTCGAGATCGGCGACTCTGGGACGCCGAGGTGGGCAAAGACGGAGACGGTGGGCGCATGACGTGGAAAAGATCGCACGACATAGCCGACGTGTCAATCGGCATGGAGGGGAAGGAGGTATCGCTGGGCGGCTGGATAGAGGACGTGCGCGTCATGGGCAAGGTGACGTTCGCGACCCTGCGCGACCACACCGGCATGGCGCAGGCGGTCGCAAAGGGGGATGCTGCCGGCGGGGTGGCGGGCGCCGGCAGGCAGAGCGCCGTCGGCATTACGGGGACGATCCAGGGGACGCGCGCGCGCGGCCTCGAGTACGAGGTGCTAGTATCGTCCATCGAGGTGCTAGGCAGGGCGGAGCACCCGCTGCCGGTCGACCCGATAGGCAGGCAGGGCAGCAACATCGACACGCGCCTTGACCACCGGGCGCTAGACATGCGCAACCAGAGGACGGCCGCCATATTCCGGATCCGGCACAGGGCGCTCCAGTACGCAAGACGGCACCTTGACTCTGCAAGGTACACGGAGATCACCACCCCGAAGATAATCGGCAGCGCCAGCGAGGGCGGGGCAGACCTCTTCTCGATGGACTATTTCGGCAAGAGCGCGTACCTTGCGCAGAGCCCGCAGCTGTACAAGGAGCAGATGACGCTGGGCCTCGGGCGCGTATTTGAGATAGCGTCGTTCTACAGGGCCGAAAAGTCGCACACGGGCAGGCACCTGAGCGAGTTTACCAGCGTGGACATCGAGGGGGCGTTCATGGACTGCGGCGACGTGATGGCCGAGCTAGAGTCGCTCGTCAGGGGGATGATAACCCACGTGGCGGGATCCTGCGCAGCGGAGCTTGGCGAGCTGGGGACGGGGCTGCGCGACCCCGGCCCGTTTGAGAGGCTCACATACAAAGACTGCGTGAGAGAGCTGCGGGGCATGGGCGAGGACGTGGAGGAGGGCGGCGACCTGCTCGACTCGCACCTGCGCGTGCTGGGCGGGGCGCATCCGGGGTACTATTTCATCACGGGGTGGCCGACGGACCTAAAGCCGTTCTATATCATGGGGAGCGAGGCGGACCCGGCAGTGTCAGAGTCGTTCGACCTGCAGCACGGCCACCTCGAGCTGTCATCTGGCGGGACGCGCATCCACCGGAGGGAGGACCTTGCGGGCCGCCTTGCCGCAAAGGGGCTGGATCCGGCGCAGTTCGGGCCGCACCTCGAGTCGTTCGGGTGGGGCATGCCGCCGCACTCCGGGTGGGGGCTGGGGCTTGACAGGCTGGTCGCGGTGCTCGCCGGCCTTGATAACGTGCGCGAGGCCGTCCTCTACCCGAGGGACCCCGACCGGCTCACCCCCTAGCTTTTATTGGACGTGCTGCGGGGGGACGCGCATGATAGAGGAGGAGGACGCCGGCAGGGTCGCCGGGGTGGCGGCCGGGACGCTGGCGGGCGCCGCCAAGGACAAGGCCAGCTTTGCAAGGCTGCCCGACAAGTACTGGGGGTACTATGCCAGGGGGCACGACGCAAAGGGCGCGTTCGGCGTCATACTGGCCTACTCTGAGGACGAGGGGGGGATCGACGACCTCCTGAGGATGTACGAGGAGTGGGTAAGGTCGCAAAAGTAGCTACTTTGTCTCTAGCAGGAGCTTGCGGTACCCCTGGCACTCCTTGCAGACTGGCTTGCCCTTGTACTTTGGGTTGCCCTCCTTTATCTTGAGCGAGGCGGCCGGCCCCTTGCAGATGCAGCACGTCGGCACGGGAGGGGCCCCGGGCGCCGGCAATAAAAACCGAACGG
>UYNY03000048.1 GCA_900620265.3 Nitrosopumilaceae archaeon
CAAAGGTGGCATCGGCCCTTGCAAAGATGCCCGCAAAGGTCAACCCCGTCTGCATACACCCCATGTTCGGCCCCGGGATAAAGTCCCTAAAGGGGCAGAACGTCATATCGGTACCCATACGGGACGCCAAGAAGGAGCTCGCGGTGGCAAAGTCGCTCTTTCCGGGCGCCAGGTTCATCACCAGCGACGCGGCAGAGCACGACAGGAGGATAGCCGTGATACTGGGGCTCACCCACCTCGTGAACGTCGTCTTTGCAAAGGTCATATCAAGGGACGAAAAGTCGGGGCTGACCGACAAGATGTCGGGCAACACGTTCCGGATACAAAAGACCCTGGCAGAGAGCATACTGACGGAGTCACCGGAGCTAATCGAGACTGTGATAGCAAACCCCGAGATACGGCGCGTCGCAGAAGAGTTCTGGAAGGACATGGGGCGGCTGCTCACCTCCATCCAGGACTCAAAGACCGAGGAGATCACAGAGTATGTCAGGGAGACGCAGGAGCGGCTGGGGCAGCAGTCGGACATTGCAGAGTCGTACAAGCGGCTCACGAGGATGGCAAAGGCCGCTGAGAAATAGGCCGCCAGGGATACGACGGACTTGTGTTGTGGAGGTCATGATACGACCGATCACAAATCCGTCCTACATGTACCCTGATACGGAGCAGGCCTAGCTGACCGTGATCTCTAGGGATACCGGGGGCGAGAGGGCCTCTGGGTTGGAGACTGACTCCCACGCGAACGTGGTGGCAGTGTACGTGCCGGACGCTGCCGGGGTCCACGAGACTGACGGGCTGAAGGACTGGCCCTCTGCCACGCTGCCTGATATCCATGCGAGGTGTACCGTCACGTTGTCCTCGTCCTGGATCTGGACGAGATACGCGAACGCCTGGTCCCTCGTCTGGCCGTTGGTAAGGTCGGCCGTCACCTGGACCTGCTGGTCCACCTGGACCGTATCCAGCGTAGAGCCAAAGTTGTCAACGACGCGCAGGTTCGATACGGGCACCCTCTCGAGCGGCGGTACGATCGTCCCGATGAGGGCAGTAGCCGATATGGTCAGCTCGTCGCCGCGGCTGTGCGGGTCGGGCAGGGTCGTATCATCGTACTCTGCCGTGATGGTATCGCCCTCGGCCACGCGGAGGCGGCTGCCGGTCGGGGCGTCGGTCGTGGTAAAGAAGACCGTCCCCTCGAAGATGCCTGCAGCCTTGCTCGTCTCGGTCACCGTAAGCGAGATGCCGCTTGCAACAGAGTCGGAGATCACCGTGATGGCAAAGTTGTCGACCGCCTCTGGGTTGAGGTTCATGTCCGGATCAATCACGCGGATGACGCCGGTGCCGCTTGCAGGATACGAGGCGGCCAGCCACTCGGCCTCGCCGATGTTCCAGCGGATGAGCGAGGACCCGACGACCGTCTCGTCCTCGGAATACTCGTAGGATACGGTAATCCCGTCATCATCGGTGGCAGGCAGCAGGCCGTCGGTCGGGCCGTCGCCGCTAGGACCCCGGGGCGTGATGTCGACATCCTCAATGCCTTCATAGCCAAAGCCGGTCAGGATGACCTCGCCGGTGAATATCCCGGTGTCGGGCCCGGTCTCTGCAAGGCGATAGTTGTCAATCTTGCCCTCGCGGGTCGACACCTGGAGCGGGTCGGTCGCGTCGCGGCCAATCTCATCTATGAGGCTGCTGTCAAAGTTGTGGTCGGGGGCGACGATCGTGATGAAGACCTTGTCCGTCCACGTGTAGACCTTTTGATCCAGCTCGATGGTGGCGCCAAAGTTCGATGTAAAGACCTGGAGCCTGATATCCTGGTGCTCCTCACCTACATAGTCGGCGCCGCTCGGGCCCCAGTCGGTATACTCGAGGGTGATCTCCTCGCCGCGATCCAGCTCCTCGCCGTCGATCGACTCGGGGATCTCTACTATCGACTGGAAGATGCCCGTGCTGTCGCCGGTCTCCTGGAGCTTTGCCGGCTCGGGGTCAAATACTGCCGGGTGCTGCCCGCCGTCACCCATGGTGAGCGTGGCGGCATCAGAGTCCCACTCGATTAGATCAAGTGAGTAGGACTGCTTGCCGTCGTTATCCAGGTCAAGGTCGGGGTCGATCAGAGTGAGTATCATGTCAGAGCCGATGATATAGACCGACTTGTCGGACTGGAGGACGCCGTTGCGGAGGTCAAAGGTGGCAGAGTCGGTCACGGTGTTCACGTTGCCGGTCGCGTCGCTCTCGTCCCTGTAGGTGACGGTGATGATATCACCCTGTAGCAGGCACCCGCCGGTGAACTCGCCGGGCGGGCAGCCCTCGGACGGGCCGTCGTCCCAGACAATGTCAAGGTCAAGCTCGAATATGCCGGAGGTGGGTGACGTCTCGCGGACGGCGGTGCCGCCAAGGCTCGACGCGGACGCGGGCGTCGCGGTGTCAGAACCGCGGGTTATCTCGACGGTCAGGGTGGACGGCTCCACCACGTTCGTCGTGGCCGGATCGTCGGCGGCCAGGGTCAGCGTGTCGGTGCCGGAGCCGGACTGGTCAAGGTCCTTGTCGTTTACCTGTATGTGGATCACGACGTCCCCGCCGCTCACATGCGTCTCGGTGGCGGCAGAGTCGAGGGACTCGTGGTACGCAAAGACAGCGTTGGATGTCACATCGTTCCCGTCGGCAAACGGCACGGGATAGACGGACCTGTCAAGGGAGACCGAGCCGGTAAACGAGGTGATCCCCGCCACGTCGCCGACCTCGTTGCGCTCGCCTGCGCCGTCAAAGTAGTCATGGTATGAGACCTCAAGATCCTTGCCGAGGGTGGTCTCGGGCGCGTTGGGCGCGTCGGGCGTGCAGTACCTTGGCGGCACCTGGAAGTCTGCCACGAAGATCCCGCTGGTCGGGGCCGTCTCGCGTATGCTGCCGATGAGCGTGCCAAAGCCGGGGTTGCCGCCCCCGGTGCAGCTTATCCACCTGTTGTCGTCGAACGTCGCCTCTAGCAGGAGGCCGCTCTCGGCGTTATCGGCACTAGGATCCATTGTAGGATCAGAGCCAGTACGGGCAATGGTATCCCGGTTTACGTTAGCATGGTTCGTGCCCACAGGTATGGCCGTATAGACGTCGCGGAGCTCGTTGTTGACGTTGAGGTCGGCGTCCTCCAGCTCGACCTTTACAGTGTCGGCCTGCTTGTAGTTGTCCTGGTCGAGGGATATGGACCCCGAATGGGTCGGCGCGTCTGCCCTTGCGGAGACCACGTTGAGCTGTCCCTGCTCGTCCCTATCCACATAGTCGACGCGGATCCCGTCCTCGTCAGTATAGTCGCCGTCCAGTATAATCACGGTGTCCTCCGTCAGGTCCGTCGCCATGTCCGCGGTGCGGGTGTTTGCCGTCCCGTCGGCGTTGGTGTTGAGCTGGTTTAGTTGTATGTATTCGATGGTACCGTCAAAGACGCCGGTATTGGGGCCGGTCTCCTTTAGCGTGGGCACGCCTGCGTCGTTTTCGTACAGCTTTAGGAGTATCTTTATCGTGATCGGGACGCCCTGGTTCTCTGGCGGTATCTCCATGTTTCTGAACCCGATTCTTATAGCACCGCCGGCAAAGCCGTTATTATCAAGGTCCCCGGCTTGCAACGGGTGGTTGTCAA
>UYNY03000049.1 GCA_900620265.3 Nitrosopumilaceae archaeon
TTTTTTTTTTTCAAGCAGAAGACGGCATACGAGATTCGCCTTAGTCTCGTGGGCTCGGAGATGTGTATAAGAGACAGGCGTTGTACAGGGCCGGTATGACGGGCCCGTACCTCCACGCCTGGATCTCCTCCACGAACAGCGGCCTTCCCCTGATGGCAAGGGTGTACCCGTGGCTCAGGAACGCCATCTTCAGGACCTGGAACATGGTAAAGACGCCCCCGCCCAGGCCGGTGATATAGTCCCCCACGACCACCACCGGGGTCGTCCCCTCGTGGACCTGCCTCGCCATCCGGCTCACGGGACGTGCGTGCCGCCGCCGGATATTATCTCTTTTCCTGATCGCCGGCCCGTATCGGGGGGATTCCGTGCTTGCGCCCTTCCGGGGCGCCCCTCGGGGATCCCGGGACGGGTCATAAAAAAAGGGCAGGACCTACTCTATTTCGTGGCTCTGCCAGTACTCGTCGTTGGCGGGGGTGACCGTGTCGGAAATCCCCCGGCCTCTGATATCCCCAGCGCGTCGACCCTTGGAAGAAAGTCGATATACTCCATATCCAGCAGCCTGGCGGCGCAGCGCGTGCTTATGATCCTATCGTTGGCGAGATCGACGATGTACTCCTCCTGCCTTGCCATGATATCCCGGTATCTTATAGACGCCTTTGACATCCCCGGGTACTTTGAATAGATGTACGCGTGCATCTGGTTGTGCCCCATCCTGCCTATGAACTCCTTTGAGGCGGCCAGCAGGCGCATCCCCCTCTCCCCGATCCCCCGAGCCGCCTCCTCAAAGCCGGGCCCCGCCGCGCCAGTCAGCGCGGCCGAGTACGAACCACTGACCATCCAGTCCCGGACCAGATCCTCAAGGGCGCGGTCCACGATCTCGCTGTGCGGCCCGAGGGTATGCGGCCGGTACCCGAACAGCGGCCCCGTCTGCGGCACGTCCCTCGAGTACAGAAACAGTATGTTCTGCAGCCTGGTCCTGTCCCCCACCGGCGCGCCGCCGGCCCCCACCGCGGCCAGCACGTGCATGCGGGCCTGCCCGATTTCCGCCCCATCCATGCGGGCGCCGCCCGGCCGCCGGATATATCAGCATTTGTCCATGGGCCGGCCACGTCAGAGATAGCCGCGCTCTCTCAGCGTCGCCAGGGACTCGGCCACCTCGTCCCGCGTGAACCCCGCATCCGGCATTAGCGCGTCAAGGTGCTCGTGGATCCCGGTGGCTCACAGGTAGGACTCGTCCTCGAGGATCCGGATCGCCCTCTTGACGTCGTCAAGGTCAAAGCCGGCCTTGGGCTTTAGCGCGGCAAGGTGTCCATGTATCCGCTCCGCGACGTAGCCGCCGTCCCTCTTGCGGCGGGATGCTGCCAAAAAGTGCACAGATGCCAGCAGCTCCAGCTCGCGCGGCTGCCTCTTGCGGTCTACCCGCCCCGCGAACTCTAGCACCGAGTCAAGCTCCCTCTCAAGATCGTCGGGGATCCTTACGGGAGCGGCGTCATTGTGATCACCGCCCTCGGGGACAGGATACGTCATCCTGCTGATGGTCGCGCCCGGCTTCCCGGTGGGCACGGGCTCCGCCCGTATCTTGCCGGCCCGCAGCAGGTAGACGACAATATGGTGGAGCTCCGGGCTGAACGGGCCGTAGTTCGCCCAGCGGTAGTACAGTCCGCCCTGCTCGAGGGTGAAGAAGTAGATCATTTTTTGCAGGGCCTTCTTCCCCTCCACGCCCCCCGGCGAGGCCTTTTGGACTAGGCGGAGGACAAGGTCGTCGTGGTCGATTATTCTGGGCATCGGCCAAGCCCGGCCGGGCCGAGCGTATTAATCTATTCGGCGCACCGCCGGCGATCGGGGGCACCCGGGGGGTCTGGTGATCCGTCGCAGGGGCAGGCGGGGATCACGGGCGCCTCCCCAAGCGCCGCGTGGAGAGCCTAGATCGCGCGGATGCCGGCAGCGTGGCCGTCGCGCAAGCCTAGGTTTTTTAACGGCAGGCTCCGGGCCCACCCGATGCCCGGCAGCAAGCAGGTCGGTGGGGATCTAGACATCGGCGGCAGGACCGAGATCGATATCCCGATTGACGGGGAGAGCGGCATGCCTCTTGCGACGGTGACCGAGCAGTACCACGCCATCGGGGATCTCGTGCTGGACGGCGGCCTCATCGAGAGGCTCGAGTACATAATCGAGGAGAACGGCAACATAGACCGCCTGCTCGAGTACGGCCTAAAGCCAAAGCAGAAGATCCTGCTGTGCGGACCCCCGGGAACAGGCAAGACGCTGAGCTCAAAGATACTCGCAAGCTCGGTCGGCATCCCGCTCGTCCGGGTCGAGTTCGATTCGCTGATATCGTCGCTGCTGGGGGAGACAGGCAGCAACCTGCGAAAGATATTCGAGTTGGCCGAGAGGACAAGGTGCGTGGTGCTCTTTGACGAGTTCGACGTGGTGGCAAAGTCGCGTGACGACACACAGGAGCACGGCGAGATGAAGCGCGTCATAAGCAGCTTTATGCAGATGGTGGACTCGTACAACGGGAGGGGGATGATAGTGGCCGCCACGAACCACCAGCACCTGCTGGATCCAGCCGTATGGAGGAGGTTCGACGACATACTGCTGTACGAGAGGCCCGATGCGTCGCAGCGCTCCGAGCTGCTGGTAAAGTATCTTGCCGCCCTAGGGGCCAGGCCCGGCGCCGAGGCGCGCGGCTTTGCAAGGCAGACGGCGGGGTTCTCTGCCGCAGACATTGCGCGAATATGCGAGG
>UYNY03000050.1 GCA_900620265.3 Nitrosopumilaceae archaeon
TCATCAACGTGACGGCAAAGGACCTGGGCACGCAAAAGGAGGCAAAGATCACCATCGAGTCATCCACAAAGCTCTCAAAGGACGAGATTGAAAAGCTAAAGGAGGACGCCGAAAAGTTCTCCGACGAGGACAAGAAGAAAAAGGAAAAGATAGACCTGCGCAACGAGGCCGAGAGCTATGTCTATACGACTGAAAAGCTGGTCAACCACGACTTCAAGGACAAGATAACCCAGGAGCAGGGCATAAAGATCACCGACGCGGCAAAGGAGGTAAAGGAGGCGCTTGACAAGGAGCCTGCCGAGCTGCGCCCCAAGCTCGAGGCCCTCCAGTCGCTCGTCAGCGAGGTCACCACCGAGATCTACAAAAAGGGGGCCCAGGAGGCAGCCCAGGCCGGCGGCGCGGGGGCCGGGGCTGATGCGGGGCCGGGTGCCGGGACGGGCCCGGAGCAGGGGGCGGGTGCCGGAGCAGGCACAGAGCAGGGGACGGGCCCCGAGGCCGGTCAGGAGGCGGGCCCGGAATCTGGTCCGGAACCGGGCCCCGAGGCGGGACCCGAGCCTGATCCAAAGCCTGACTCTGGCGGATCCGCCCCGCAGGACGGGCAGGGAGAAGGCAGGTCGCCTTAATTTTATTTAGGAAGGATCCGGGGCCATGACAATGTCCGCAAAGCGAGACTATTACGAGGTGCTGGGGGTCGAAAAGTCGTCCCCCGCCGACGAGATAAAGAGGCAGTACCGCAAGATGGCCCTAAAGTTCCACCCGGACAGGAACAAGTCGGCAGAGGCCGCCGAGCACTTCAAGGAGGTCTCCGAGGCGTACGCGGTGCTCTCGGACCCCGAGAAGAGGCAGGTCTATGACGTGCACGGGCACGCCGGGGTGGATGGCAGGTACAGCCCGGATGACATCTCCCGCGGGGCGCAGCAGGGGTTCGGCGATGCCTTTGGCGGGATGGGCGGCTTTGGGAACATCTTCGACTCGATATTCGGCGGGCGGGGCGGCGGCGTGCAGCGCGGCTCGGACCTGATGTACCAGGTCGGGGTCACGCTGGAGGAGGTGCTCAACGGCAAGAGGATAGAGCTGGACCTGCAAAAGCAGGTCTCGTGCGGCACGTGCGGCGGGAACGGGTGCCGCCCCGGTACCGGCCCCAAGAGGTGCGGCACGTGCGGCGGCCAGGGCCAGGTGCGGCAGGAGCGCCGCATGGGCAACGCCTCTTTCATCACGGCGATGCCGTGCCCCGGGTGCAGGGGGCGCGGGTCGGTGATCGAGGAGGCGTGCAGCGGCTGCGGCGGGCGCGGCTTCAAAAAGGGGACCAAGAAGGTAGAGTTCGATCTGCCGCCGGGGATCGACTCTGGCGACTATACGCTGCAGGGCGGGGGGGACGAAGTGCCCGGGGGCGTGAACGGCGACCTCGTGGTGCGCGTCTCTGTCCTAAAGCACGAAAAGTTCAACCGGGACGGCCGCGACATCTATTACGACCACGAGGTCACGATGGTGGACGCGGCGCTCGGCGGGAGCGCCACGGTGCCGACCCTCGAGGGGACGGAGAGGATAAAGATAGAGCAGGGGAGCCAGCCGAACACGCTGATAAGGCTAAAGGGCAAGGGCGTCCCGCAGGCGCGATCCCGCGGGCGCGGCGACCAGTACGTCCGGCTGGTTGTCCATATACCAAAGAAGCTCAGCAAGAGGCAAAAGCAGATCCTCTCAGAGTTCGAGCGTGATGAAAAGTGAGGATCGCGCTCGACGTGGACGGCGTGCTGGCAGACGTGCTGGAGATGTGGGCCGGCCGCCGCGGGATCCCAAAGGGGGACGCTAGAAGCTGGTACTTTTGGAAGGACCTGGGGATACCTGC
Source organism: Nitrosopumilaceae archaeon (assembly GCA_900620265.3). GTDB lineage: Archaea > Thermoproteota > Nitrososphaeria > Nitrososphaerales > Nitrosopumilaceae > Nitrosopumilus. The sequence goes on from UYNY03000050.1 coordinate 1,847, forward strand.
CGACGAGTTCTACCGGGGGCTTGACGCGTGCTGGCAGGAGTGGCGCCTCATACCCCCCACCGAGGACCGGATCGGTGAAAAGGCCGCGGCGCTCGCGGAGCTTGGCACCGTCGATATCGTGACGGCAAGGACGCCGGCGACCGACGCCGCGGTACGGGAGTGGCTGGCCCACCACGGCGTGCCGTATTCAAAGTACGTCTCTGTCCCGTCGGGCGCCCAAAAGGCAGAGCTCGAATATGACGTCTTTATCGACGACTCGCCCATCAACGCCGAAAAGATAACAGAGGCGGGGATGAGGGTCATCGTCTACGAGCAGCCCTGGAACGCGGGCCTTGACCCCGCGAGGTACCGGCGCGTCGCCGGGCTGGAGGAGGCCGCCTCCCTCCTCGGCTAGCCGGTCCTGATCTCGATCTCGTGGCCCTCCCTGACGTGCTCGGAGTGGCCCGTCTTTAGGATCTCGCCGAGCCTGTCCTCGTCGTAGAACTCTGTGTTGTACCTGCCCAGGACCCGGTCGCAGTTGGCGCAATAGACCACCCGGAACCCCATGGGGGGCCTCCGGGGGCCCTCCAATAATAAAGAATATTATCCGGTGGATCCGGGGGGCCGGTGCGGGAGTCGCCCAGCCCGGTCAAAGGCGTAAGGTTCAGGTCCTTATCTCTTAGGAGTTCGTGGGTTCGAATCCCATCTCCCGCACCAAAATCCATGCTAGGGGGACGTAGATCCGCCTGCCGGTGCCCAGTTAAACACCGGACGGCTGAAAACCAGAGGGTGCCTCGGACCGATAGATCGGCCTATCATAGACGGCTAGCGCCTCCTTATACCTGCCCCGCTAGCGGAGATCGCAGGCCTTCCACAACAGCAAAGGACGCCGTCTGCCATGCCTATCAGATGTGGTGTCTGATAAAACATGCTTCCTTATTAGACCGGAATACAGGCGTAGATTACCACAGCTGCCCTATATGCCCCATACGATGTCTAGCGAACAGTGAAAAAACGAGTGTCGACTTTCATGCACGTCTTTCCTTTGTATTTACAGTTAGGCCGAGCACATACATATTCGTTGTATGTCGCTCCCTCCTTTACAACAGGGCCGTCATGCATCATATCCTTGAAGCATTTCGGACAGACGGGGGACTCCATGACTATCACAGTCCACCTCTGCCCATGTATGGGTTATAATCTTTGCCTGTGGTATATTTAAACAAGATTGAAGCTGACTGGATGATTCTTCATATATGGTCCCCTTGTGGACGAAATTCACCTAGATGGTCAACAAATCTCGACTATATATATTAAAATAGTGGTGTCCCCATACCACACTCATGAGCTATGTAAGCTATGCAATAGCCGGAGTCATTATAGGGTTAGGCATAATCGTTCTATACGCGTTTTCCCAAGTATTATAGAATAACGATAGTATCTATCCTGACAGAATCGATGACTGAAAACTCTTCAAGGCTTGTTGTTGTGGAGCCTCAAAGGATTATATGCGCTCAGAGGCTGTAGGTCACGCATGGGGGTCTCCCAGCTCTTCAAGTACTCGGTCGTAAGGTACGTGCCGGACCACATCCGGGACGAGCCGGTCAACGTCGGGATAGTGCTCCGATCCGCCGAGGGAGGCGGAGGGCGCTCAAGGATTGCCCCCAGCATCCGCAGGAGGCTCCGGGCCCTGGGGGCCGGTCAGGAGTCGGGGTTCCTAGCGGACGCGGTGCAGGATCTCGTCTCCGAGTACCCTGTTAGGCCGCTTGACATGCTGGAGAAAAAGTACTCGCACAAGATCCGGATAACCGAGCCGCGTGCAATCATGGTGGAAGATCTGGACAGGGACGCCGACATGCTGTACGAGAGGTTCGTGGGCGTCCGAACCCGAGCCGGGTCACGTTCCGGTGTGGACCCGTCGATCCTACATCAGATACGACGGCACGCGTGGGGGCTCACCCGTGGGACTGACGGGGCGGACAGGAACGTGCAGATAAGGGGCAGGAGCAGCTCGTTCCGGTTCGACCTCCGCGTAGGCGGATCCCCCAGGCTAGTGCACTTTGTATGTCTACGCGGCAGGCGGTCCCTGCGCGCCGTGAGGCTCCTTGACTGGCACATCTCTGACATAACCGGGCTGCACGGACACGACAGGTACGAGTTTGTCCCGGTGCTCGTATACGACACCGGGGATCAAGACGTGGAGTTGCGCAGCTGCCGCGACGAGGCACTGCGTATACTGGAATCCGGGGGCCGCCACGTGTGTAGCCTTGATGCAAGGGACTGGAGGGCCGGCCTTGGGCGGATCCTTTGCGCATAACACCACGCACGACCTTGCCGCGTTAATGGATGCCTGACAGAGTTCATGTATGTGAGGGATGCATGCCTGCGGCATGACTCGTGCTATCCATTATTTCGCTTGGGGATGAATCTACCTGATCCGCCCCAGCGCTCTGAGCGAGGCGTCTCTGGCCTCGGCTGCCTCGCCGTCCTGCACCAGATTTAATATCCTGTCATAACACTTTACGGCGTCCTCGTGCCTCCCAAGCTCCGCAAGCGACTGCCCCTTTAGGAGCAACGCCCTGTAATCCGGCATTATGTACAGTATCTTCTCATACTGCCCCCAAGACTCCTCGCGCCGCCCGAGCTTTCCGAGCACAAATCCCCGGTGGGTGACCATCTCGATGTGGCAGTTCTGCGCGTCAAGCGCGGCGTCATAGCATTTTACGGCGTCCTCGTGGCGTCCCGCGCCCGCAAGGGCGGCTCCCCTGTCCACGGGCCCGGGCGGATCCCCGGATCCGGGCGCCGTCCCGCCGTCCAGCACGCCGTCGATGTACTCGAGGGCCTCCGCGTACATGCCGCGCCTAGAGAGCGACCTTGCCTTGTTGACCTGCGCCCTAGGGTTGCCCGGATCGGCCCCCAGCACCTCATCAAAGCAGGCCGCGGCCTCGTCGTCGCGGCCCATCCCCATGAGCAGCACGCCCCTGCTGTTGAGGACGGCGGGATCGCCAGGCCTCTCCTTGAGCGCCTCGTCGTGGCTCCTGAGCGCCGACTCGTCGTCGAGCCTCTCGAGGCGGACCGGCGGAAATGCCTTCGGATACGCCTTCTGGAGCTCCCTTACCAGCCCGGTCGGGATCTTTCTCTTGTCCCACATGTTGTGCCTGAATCCGAACATGATGGCCCCGAGGTCCGCCTCCGTGTTGCCGATGTGGGGCCTCTTGAACGGCCTCACGTCTATCATCCTGCGCGCCAAGGCCGGGGATCCGCCGCCCCGGCTATATTACCATTCCCCGGGTATGGGCGATCTTTTACGCAGGGTGTCGCGCCGCCGGTCACAGTACGGGGACGGACCTGTACAGCGGCCCGTACGGGGGCGCCCCCGGCAGGAGGATCCGGGCGCCGTGCCTTGTGACTGCCTCCTCGTGCCTGCCCTGCCTTGCAAGGCGCTCCTCAAGGTCGCGCATATCCTCTGGCGCCGCGCCGCCCCCGAGCATGTCATATCTGGCGGCAAGCAGCGACGGGCTCTCCGGATCCGACCGGAACGCCATATCATAACACCCTGCAGCCTCTGCGCGGCGCCCGGAGCCGGCAAGGACGGCGCCCTTGGCGGCCAGCGCGGCCGGATGCTCTGGATCTGCGCGCAGCACGCCGTCAAGTATGTCGAGGGACTCTTTCCTCCTGCCCTGTAGCGCGCGCAGTGCCGCCATGCCGGACAGCGCGTCCGGATCCCCCGCGGGCATATCATTGTAGGCGGCCTCGGCCTCGCCGTGCCTGCCGAGCATCGCGAGGACGGCGGCGCGATGGATCCGCGCCCCGGGCATCCCGTCATAGATCTCCAAGGCCTCACCATACCGGCCGAGCCGCGCAAGGATCGCCGCAAGGCACGACGAGGAGCGCAGGTGGCCCGGCGCCACCCCTAGCACCCGCCGGTACGAGTCTGCCGCCTCTTCGTACCTGCCCAGAACGGCGAGCGTGGCGGCCCTGTTTCGTAGGGCCGCCGGATTGGAGGGATCAGACCCGAGCGCCAGATCGTACGAGGCGAGGGCCTCCCTGTGGTGCCCGATTCTGGCCAGCGCGACGCCCTTGTTGGTGCGCGCCTCCGCGTTGGCCGGATCCGCCCTGATGATAACCTCGTAGGAGCGTATCGTGATCAGGTACCAGCCTATCTTGAGGCTAGAGTACCCCCTGCCGCCCAGGGCGTCGATGTCCTTTGGATCGGACTTTAGCGTCCTTTCACACGCGCGCAGCGCCTCCTCGTGCCCGTCCCTGTCCTTGGGGCCCCCCAGACCTGCGTGCGGGGAGCACTCGAGCGGGTCCTCGTGTACGGGGGTGCGGTCCCCGCCAAAGTGCTCGGGGTACGCGCCGGCAAGGTCGGCCATCACGCCGGGCGGCATCCTGTCCATGTGCAGGCCGCCGTACTTGTACGCGCACATCAGCTGCCTTATGTTCATCCTGTCATCCCCCACGTGGTCCATCTTGAAGGGCCGGGCGTCCACCACCTTGTTCTTGAGGTCCAGCCGGGTCGTCAACGCCCTTCCGGCCGGCCCCCTGCCTATATTACCATTTTCGGGCGCCTATGCGAGGATCCCGCGTATGCCGTCCCTCCACCTCTTGGTGTCAAGGTGCCGCACGTCGTACCTCTCGAGTATCATCGCGGCCTCCCCGACGGATGCTGCCAGCCCCTCGTCCGCCGGGCTGTTGCCGCCCTCGTACGAGAGCACCGGGACGAACGCTCCCGCCTTGTATCTGCCGCCGTCTATGACGTCGGACGCGTACCAGTCAAAGAGCCTCACTGACTTCGCGCCATCCCTGCTTGCAAGATCCACAAAGTGTATCAGCCTGGCAGAGCCGTTCGTGTACGCAAAGTCGAACACGGACGTGCCGCGCCTGCCCGCCACCTCGACGTTTTTGCGGCCACCCTCATCCTTGATGGCGTTCCACATGTGGTTCCTTATGGGGCGCAGTACCGATCCCTTGTTTGATACTACGTCCTTGATGCTTACAAACCTCTTGAATAGATCCTCCACCTCCTCTACGGGGTCGGCCGCCATAGTAGGGAGGGACTCTGAGAGCCTGATCCTTTGTATGTATTTTTTTACCATCCTTTCCATCGGGACGCCCTTCCGGCACTCGGCGGCGATGTTGCTTGCCACCATCTCCAGCATCTCGGCCTGGCCCCTGCCCTCCTTGCAGAGGCACCTCAGCGTCTCATGGCTGACCATCTTCATGGTGGAGGCCCCGCCGCCGGCCGGGCTGAGGACGATCCCGAGGTTGGTCGCCTCGTCCCTGACGTGGTCCGGCACGTACCTGATGACGGCGTACCTGAAGAGCTGCTTGGATCCCATCGGGCTTCTTGGGATGTAGCTCAGGATATAACCCTTTGACGGGCCGGGTATGGCGCGGGACGCCGGATGAGGCGTCGCTCGGGGCCTCGGGATGTCTAGGGCCTCAGAACAGGTTATATGTGCCGCCGCCTTGCCCCCTTGGAATGGGTTCTGCAAGGTGGAAGACCGTGTTTAAGGAGTTCTTTATCAGCAAGGTTCCCATGACAAGCTCGTACAAGCCAGTTCTGCTTTACGCCCTGGTTGATGCAGCATATTATTGTGACGGGAAAAAGCCGATCGGACACAAATGGATCAATTTTGAAGGCAGCAAAATCCGACTGGATCTGAACTTCATAGCAGCAAGATTTGCACTATATTATTGGGAGGTATACCCGCTTGTCTTCAGGCATATGGCTCAGGAGGGCTCGGGCAAGGGCGGTACCAAATATGATCCAGAGATAATGAAGATAATACGGAAGCGTTTCAAGACCCGTGAAATACCAGATCTGAAAGAACTCGAAGGGGATGGGATGCAAAAGCTTCGCCGGGATATAATCAGGGATGCCATCACGCCTCATGTACTGCCAAACCTGTTGAAAAATATGCGCGGCCTATATGTCTACAAACGCGGAGACAACTACATCACATTTGACACCGACTTGGCAGAATACATGAACTCGGATCCGGAGAAACTCAAGGGCCTGATTCAGCGAAAACTAGATGAATACATCAAGAGCAGAAACAGAAAGCCCATGTCCATTCTGCCTGTGGAAAACCCGTTCTATCTGTATGTAAAGAATCGGTTCAAAAATGCCCAGAGTAAATTACGCCAGTCATGAGGCCGACGTTCCGTGAATCTCCGGCCCGGAGGCAGATCTCCCGGGGGATCTCGGGCGTCCCAGCATAAAGCTATAAATCCGCCCCCATCCCGCCTCCCTCCCATGAGCCGGAGGCAGCCTGGCGGGACGTGCGTGGCGGGCATGGAGGAGAGCCCCGTCGTGGACGCGTTCCTGAAGATCCGGTGCTCAAAGCAGACCCACATCAACTGCACGGACATGCAGGACCTGCTGCTTGAGAGCTGCATCAACGTCACCGAGGCGACCACGGTAAGGCCGTACTCCGCCCCCGTCTACTGCGTCTTTGCAATGGCAAAGGTGGACCGGGACAGGTTATCCCGGTTTGAGAGAAAGGTACGGAACCTCGAGAGGGACGGCCTCGAGGTGGCAGATCTCAGCATGGACGTGGTGCGTAATGGCAGCTAGCACGCGCGGTGACCCGGGCGCGCCCGGCCTGCCGTCCCCCGTGCACGTGTCGGTCGAGGACGGGGACGAGTGCATCATATACAAGGAATCCGAGATGGTATATGGCAGGCCGTACGTGGTGGAGTGGATGGGCGGGCCGGTGGCGCTCGTGCGCACCAGAGGCGGCGTTGACATACTGGAGCCGGACCCCGATGCCGGCCCGCGCCGCCCAACCTGCTAAACACATCGGGGTTCGCACCGCCGCGCTGGTCGGCAGGTAGCGGGTATCTGGTGCCGGCGATCCCGTTGGAATTTATAGATCATGGGCGTCGTGCCGCCCATGCTCGGCCTGATGGCATCCCAAATCCCGGATCCCACGTACATTCTGCTACCGGTGGTGGCCGTCTTGGTGGCGGTCGTGGTGATACTCGCGGTAATGCTCGCACGGAGGCCCCCGGGCGACCCAAAGTTCAAGATACTTTATGACGCCCAGAAGGAAAAGAACGACGAGCTCGAGAAGAATCTAGCGAACCTGACAAGTGATGTGGATCAAAAGTACAGGAGACTGAAAGAAGAATATGACATGGAAATTGACCATACTAGCGATCATAATTAATTTTCAGGGTATCGTCCGCTGCAGGTACGCAAAGACGTCAAGATCGAACCTTTTCCGCCTGATATACGCGTAGAGGGCCCGCCTCAGATCCCCGACGGTCTCGTAGT
>UYNY03000051.1 GCA_900620265.3 Nitrosopumilaceae archaeon
TCCTCGACCGCATCACCCAGGGCAACAGGGTCCAGTCGGCCGCCACGGAGACGTGGAACCTGGGCGGGTCGCAGAACATGATCGTCGACCTGGTCTTTGACGAGCCGGGCACGTACGCGTTCGTGAACCACGACTATGCCGCCATCTACACGGGCGCCATAGGCATCTTTGTCGCAGGGGATCCGTTCGGCCTCAACCCGAGGCTGATGGAGGCGGGGATAATCGAGGCCCCGGTGCCATCGTACGCACACGTACTTGGCAACCCCAGCAGCGCCGTACCCCCGATGGGGATGAACAGCATCGCCCACCCGGCGGTGAACATCCACGGCCTGTACACCGACGAGATCGTGGCCGAGAAGAAGGCAGCGGGCAACGTGGCTCTGTGGGAGGTCATTCCCACGCTTCCGCCAGTACCCTAGGCGTATTACGCCTTTTTTCCGACACCTGCACGCGCGGCCCTGCGCACCATCTGTAGCACGGATCTGCCGGGATCCCGGATCTCCAAGACGCGCGGGGCCCCCACCACTATCCTTCTGACAATGCCGCCGTTCCGCGCATTTTTTCCAGATCCCCGCGGGCGCATCACCCGCCGATGCGGGCTCCCCCCGGGGCCCGATCTGCCACAGTTATATTCGGAGGGCCGGGAGGGCCGCCCGTGTCACTTGAAGGCTCCGTCCTGGTCTGCGACGAGGTGGATCCCGTCCTCGGCAAGATCCTGAAACAGAACGGCCTGTCAGTCTCCTACGAGCCGTCCATCACCCCCGAGCAGCTGCTCGAGCGGGCCGCCGACCATGACGTGCTGGTGGTACGGAGCCGCACCCGGATAACGGCCGACGTGATAGCAAAGGCGGCAAAGTGCAGGGTCATCGCGCGGGTCGGCGTCGGGCTTGACAACATCGACAAGGATGCCGCCTCTGCCAGGGAGATCCGCGTGCTCAACGCGGCCGAGGGCGCCATAAACGCCGTCGCCGAGCTCGTGCTGTCCATGATGCTCTCCCTCGCGAGGCAGACGTGCAGGGGCGACCGCGGCATGCGGGAGGGAAAGTGGCTCAAGAAGGAGCTAAAGGGGACGGAGCTTGCGGGCAAGTACCTCGGCATAGTGGGGCTTGGCAACATCGGGCGGCGACTTGCGCGCATGGGGCGCGCCCTCAACATGAACATCATCGGGTACGACGTGGTGGACATTGACCCCGCGTTCGCAAAGGAGGTGGGTCTTATGCGGGCCGACCTTGACACCCTGCTGTCAAGCTCCGACTATGTATCGCTGCATGTCCCGCTGCTTGACTCGACGCGCCACCTGCTCGGCGCCCAAAAGCTCGCCCTGATGAAAAAGACGGCGGTGCTGATAAACACGTCCCGGGGCGGGGTCGTCGACGAGGACGCCCTGTATGACGCCCTCGAGGCGGGCCGCCTCGGCGGTGCCGGCCTCGACGTCTTTGAGGAGGAGCCTGCTACCGGGTCCCGCCTGGCCGGGCTTGACAACGTGGTGCTGACCCCCCACGTCGGGGCCCAGACGAGGGAGGCCCAGTCCCTGGCGGCCAACGTGGCCGCCGAGAAGATCGTGCAGGCGTTGCGGGGCGTGATCTAGCCGTGCCGGGCAAAAAAGCTTGACTTGGACGTGATTTTTTACCACCGTCCCCTTATTTAGGCGGCAATCCGGGGGCATGGGTATGAGAGCAGTGGAGGGGCGCCACGAGGAGGCCCGCCTGCCGGGACAGGGCGCGATCCTCAAGATATCGCTCGGGCTGGCAGTCCTTGCGGGGCTCGGGTTCGCCGCGGCGTACGCCGAGACCGTCACGGTGGATGTTGAGGGCGAGTCGTTTGATGTCGAGTTCACCGGCGACGTCACGGTGACCGGCACCGAGTTTGACCTTGACTTTATCTCGCTACGCTTCATGCTTGACGCGGCGGACGGCGGCACGCTTGATCTCACGCTGCCAAGATCACTTATCGACGAGAGCTGCGGCGGCCTTGACGGGGAGTTTCTGATACTGGTGGACGGCGAGGACGACCCGTCCTCCGTGACGGAGGGTGAAAAGACCGATACGGCAAGGATGCTGTCAATCGACGTGCAGGCGGGGGCGACCGAGATCGAGATATTCGGCAGCACGCTTGCCGGCGCTAGCCAGTGTCCCGAAGTAGAACCTGCTCCCGAGCCCGAGCCAGAACCCGCGCCGGTCCCGGAACCCGAGCCAGAGCCCGTACCCGCACCAGCTCCGGCGCCGGTACCTGCACCTGACCCTGAACCCGTACCCGCGCCTTCGCCCTCCACCGCCGCGACCCAGTGCGGCCCCGGCACGATCCTGCGGGATGGCGCCTGCGTGCTTGACGACCGGTGCGGCCCCGGCACCGTCTTCAAGGACGGGCAGTGCGTCATACAAGAGGCGCCGGCGCAGCCCGTGACCCTCAGGACGCTGGGCCGCGACCTCGGGGTCGGCTTCTTTGTGGCGTTCATCGGAGCCGGCATCATCGGCGTCGTGCTGGGGATTGCGGCCCGGGCCCACCGCCTCTAGCAGGGCTCTGACATCCTCACGTAGAACGTAGATCCGGACATCACGCTCTCGGCGTCGTACGGTATGAACCCAAGCAGGCTGGTGCCCATCCTGTGGATCACCCTTATCTCGTTCACGTCGAACGAGTCTGGCATCTCCAGCCCGATGTCGGCAGTCGACATTGTGTGCTGCGCGTACGGGTACTGCTCGCTGCTGAACCTTCCCTCCTGGGCCAGCCTCCCGAGCGGCTCAAAGAGGGCCCTCTCTGTACTGAACTGCCCGAGCACCTCCTCGCCTATGTGCAGCTCGAACACCGATCCCGTGTGCTCGGCCCAGAAGGGGATCCTGTTGCAGAACTCGACGGTCCCCGGGTTTGACAGCCCAAAGAACGAGAACTCGTACGGGCCGGCCCACCCGTAATCGGTGATATGCCTGTCTCTTATACACATCTGACGCTGCCGACGAGCGATCTAGTGTAGATCTCGGTGGTCGCCGTATCATTAAAAAAAAAA
>UYNY03000052.1 GCA_900620265.3 Nitrosopumilaceae archaeon
GCTCGCCGCCGAGGGGATACAAAAGGGCCACATGCGGCTGCACGCGAGGAACGTGGCGGCGGCCGCCGGCGTCCCGCCCGGGGACGTAGAGCGCGTCGCCGGGGAGATGGCCGCGGCCGGCGACATCTCCGCGGAGTCGGCGCGCCGGATAGCGGGCCCCTAGCACGCGGCCCTGTTCCAATAATGTGTAATGGATCCGGCGCGCGTTGCACGGCCCCGCATCCCGTCAGATAAAAGATCGCGCTGACCGCCGCGGTACGCCCCCTGCCGGGCGCGCGCCGTACCAGGCGCGCCGGGCCGGGTTTAATAGAGGGAAGGACGCGGGCAGTCCCATGGCATGCATGACCGCACGCGCCACGGCGCCCGGCGGGGACCCGGACGGGCCCGGCGGGGACCCGGACGGGCCCGGCGGGGACCCGGACGGGCCCGGCGGCGACCCGGGGGACCCGTGGCCCCTGGATCTCATCGACGAGTGCGGGTTGCCCGCCGCGCTCCATGGGTGATCCCGGGCCGGCACGGCCTTGGACGTGAATACGACATCCTTATTACCTACTGCCCTAGTGGGGCCCCGTGCTTGGGGGCATTGGGGCAGGCGCTGCCCTGCTGGCGGGAATCGCGGTACTGGCAGGATGGTCCGTGACGGACGCCGGCGCCGAGCTAGGCACGTTCTCTGCGGCGCTCCCGGTCCAGCTTGAGGAGTTTGATGATAGCGGCTTTGGGGTCGTTTATGTAGAGCAGGATCCGTCCCCCGGGCCGGAACCGGTGGAGGGCCAGTTTGAGGGCAGGATCAGGGCGATTGAGGTGGTCAATGACACGGGTGTTGGCACGGACATCGACATAGACGCGTTCCGGGAGCTGCGGATAGCAGAGCGGTTCATAAGGTACAACCCCGACTATGAGGACCGCATATGGGGCACCGGCGAGCGCACGACGCACGAGCTGTCATCGGGGACAAAGTCGGTGGTGCTGACGTACGGCCAGGACGGCAAGCTGCTGGAGAAGAAATACACCTGCACCCGCGATGACGGATCCGTCGTCGAGTTTACAAGAAAGCTGCTGTCCACCATAGCCAGGGGATGCCCCGGCATTCCAAAGGCGGCCGTACTGGAGGAGATCTCGCAGACGAGGCCGGTGTCGACCTTTATGGCCGAGTTTGACGGGTACACGCAGGAGATCTCCGGATCCGGCGGCCTCTGGGAGTACAGCATCACCGACGGGCAGCGCACCATGGAGATGACGTACGTACCCGGGCTGGACGACCCTACAAAGGGCATACGGGATGGCCTGTTCACGTGCACGGGCCCGGGCGGCCACCTCGGCTCGTTTGACAGCAAGTTCCAGAGGAGGATCCTTGATGACTGCCGCAAGCTCGCAGTGCCGGTGCTGGACATGGCGCCCGCCGCCGAGCACCCGCACGAGGAGCCTCCCGCGTGGGCCGCCGCCCGAGCGGACTCTGATCCAAAGGTATCCCTGTTCAGGGAGACATATCCGGACCACCGCACGGTCTACCACACGCCCGACAACGCCAGCCAGTCGGTCGTTCTAACCTCCGGGAGGGCGTCCCTTGAGGCCGTGATCCACGAGGACAGGCTGCGCGACATCAGGTTCAAGTGCTTTGACGCGGAGGGGATCGGGTGGTACTTTGAAAGGAACACGCTGCCAAGGATCCTTGCCGGATGCGCCGAGGAGGCGGGGGTGGCCCTGTCCGGGGAGGCGCAGCGTGCGCGCCTCGGGTCGATATCCATCTCGACGACCGGGGTGCGCGTGTACCACGAGGGGAGTCCCGGCTTTACGGTCTCTGTAAAAATCTGGGGCTTTGACCCCGCCGACGAGGAGAGGAGGGGCGCCTCGATCCGCGTGATTGATACGGACGGCGACGCGGTGCACTCCTCGGAGGTGCCGCACGAGGATATCGGGGAGGACGGGGTATTCACAGCCAGGGTAAAATCCGACGGGACATGGACGGAGCCCGGTAAGTACCAGCTTGAGATATCCTACAAGGACAAGGGTGCAGTATACGAGTTTGAGTATGTCCCGCTCGACGAGGTACCGCAGCTTGACTGGTTTACGATATCAAAGGCGCACATCACCGACGCGTCCGGTACCGCTCTGGACCACGTGGTCGCGGGCGAGCCGGCGTCCGTCGCGGCAAAGATCACCAACAACCTTGACAAGGACCGCAAGTTCTTCCTCCTTGTGCGCATAAACGGTACCGACGGGGCCCCGCAGGCGCCGCTCTCCGAGACCGGGCGCCTGCCGGCGGGCCAGTCAGTCGACGCGTCACTGGAGTGGACGCCCGAATCGGTGGGCACCTACGAGATGGTGTTACACGTGCGGCCCACCGCGGACGGCATTGCGGAGCTTGCCCACCCGCTGGCCTTCTCCGTCGTGGTGCTCGACGAGCGCCCCGTTATCCCCGCCGAGTGCGCAATCGGCATGATGCTGGTGGACGGCGCATGCAAGGACGTGGTGTACACCGGCGTGGATCCCATGATCAACCCAGAGCCGGAGCCGGTCCACGTCAAGACCGGCGTGCCCTCCGAGGAGCCCGATGTCGGGTGCATAGAGGGGACGGAGCTGGTCGACGGGACATGCGTGGAAAAGTCGAGGCTGCGAAACTATGACAACGTCGACGAGGCCGTCCTGACCGCGGCGAGGGCCACCGCCGAGTACAGGGCGTACGTGGAGGAGAACCCCTCGTATTTGGAGAGCCTGAGCGACTATGACGGGTATTACAGGTACAGGGTGCACACCGAGGACTCCTCGCTCCTGTTTGACATCAACTATGACGGCTCCATCCAGTTCCTGGCGTATTACTGCAATGCGGACGACGGGTACGAGCTTGCATACCACAACAACCGCGTGGAGGCCATAAGGGCCGGCTGCTCGTACGACGTAAAGCCCGACCACTTTGAGATCATACCGTTCTATGACGCGCTTGCCGCAAATCCGAGGAACAGCACCGCATACGTCGCGTACACGGCGCACAACCCCGTGCACTCGGAGCACATGATCGACTATGAGACGACCTACGTGTTCCTCGTATCGGGCGACTCGGACGGCATACAGTTCCACCTCGGCCTTGACGGGCAGATCATCGATCACTTTTACTACTGCCACCACTCCGACGGCATGTCTACGGCCCGCGCAGACATCGAGGGCGCGATAATAAACGGCTGCAGCGGGGGATAGGATCCGGCATATCCGGGGCAGGACTCCATCCAAGCTGGCAGCGGCGCTCCCCCCGTGCGGGCCGCCCCGGCCCGATCCCGGGCCCGCCAGGCCATCCCCCGGGGCCCCGGCGCCCGCCCCGTGCCGCGCGCACCGTACATTCGATTATATACGCGGCGCCCCGCCCGGCCCCGCATGTCGGTCCGGCTTGCAATTCCAAAGGGGAGCCTCGAGGAGGCCACGTTCAGGCTGCTGGAGAGGTCGTGGACGCGCGTCACGAGGAAGAGCAGGACGTACCGCGTGTACCTTGATGATCCGGCCATAGTGGTAAAGATGCTGCGCCCCCAGGAGATACCCG
>UYNY03000053.1 GCA_900620265.3 Nitrosopumilaceae archaeon
AGGACTTCCAAGAGTTCCTGCACGTGGTGTCGGAGTACTTTAGGACGGTCAGGATCAGGCTGGACATCAAAAAGTTCATGCAAAGGGCACCTCTGACGGCGATCAGAAATTTATGATCCTAGCTATACTCGTCTGTAAAGCGCATCTCTACGTCGTCCACCCTCTTTTTGGAAAACCTGAGCGCCCTTATCGCGCTCATGCTACCCTTAAAGTCGAGCTTGGCCGGTATCGTGCTACCCATGACCCGCGGCCTGTGGCCTCCACTTTAAATATTACGTGCATGTCGACGGCCTCCTCGCGATCCACGCAGCTGGGGCACCCTCCACACGGGTCGCGCCGCCCGATATAGCTGGAATACGTGCGATCGATCGGGACCCCCACCTCCGTGGCCAACCGGACAACCTCCAGCCTGTTAAACGACCAGAATGGGGCCAGCACCGGCATTGGGCGCCCTGCGGCAAGGGGGCCTTGCCGCCCGTTCCGGACTGCCCGCGAGCGGCCGCCCCCGCGCGAGATCCCGCCCCCTATATCCTGACGTGGATCCCCCGCTCCCGCAGGATCCTCTTTACCGCGCCTATCGCCTCGGCGTCATAGTGGAATATGGATGCGGCCAGCGCGGCGTCGGCGGCGCCGGCCAGCACGTCGGCCATGTGGACGGCGCTGCCGCACCCGCCCGAGGCGATCACGGGTACGTTCACGCTCTCGGCGACGGCGCGCACCAGCTCAAGGTCGTACCCGTCCTTTGTCCCGTCCCTGTCGATGCTCGTCAGCAGTATCTCGCCGATCCCCCTTTCTGCCGCCTCCCTCGCCCACGCGACGGCGTCCCTGCCGGTGTCGTCCCTCCCGCCGTTGACGAACACCGTGTACCGGCCGTCCCCCGCCCTCTTTGCGTCGATGGCAAGCACGGTCGACTGGCGCCCGAACACGGCGGCCATCTCGCCGAGCAGCCCGGGCCTGGCGACGGCGGCCGTGTTGACGGTGACCTTGTCGGCCCCGCTGCGCAGGAGCATCCTCATGTCGTCCACCGATCTGACGCCGCCGCCTACCGTGAACGGGATGTCCATGACGTCGGCTATGCCGCGCACCGTCTCCGTCAGGGTGCCGCGCCCCTCGCTTGACGCCGTGATGTCAAGAAAGACGATCTCGTCGGCGCCCTCGTCGCGGTACCTGCTTGCAAGCTCGACGGGATCGCCGGCGTCGCGGAGCCCCCTGAAGTTCGTCCCCTTTACGACGCGCCCGCCGGAGACGTCGAGGCAGGGTATCACGCGCTTAGAGAGGGGCATCGCCGGGCTTCCCGATCACCTGCCGCACACCCCCACAAAGTTCTCAAGGATCCTCCTGCCGGCCGCGCCGGACTTTTCGGGGTGGAACTGGGTGCCGTAATAGTTGCCCTGCTCGACGACGGCCGGCACGTCCACGCCGTACTCGGAGACGGCAGTCACCGGCCCCCCGTCCGACTCTGCCATGTACGAGTGCGTATAGTACACCCACGACCCCCCGGCGACCCCCTCGAGCAGGCGCCCCGGCCGGCGCACGCTGATCGTGTTCCACCCCATGTGCGGGGACTTTTTTGACGCCGGCAGCCTCACGACGGCGCCGCGCATCACCCCCAGCCCGGGGCTCCTTCCCTCCTGGCTCGACCCGTAAAAGGCCTGCATGCCGACGCAAATGCCGAGCACCGGGACCGACTCCATCATCCTCCTGTAGGGTTCAAGCTCCGACATTACCTGGTCAAAGTTGCCAACGCCGGGCAGGACCAGCCCCGCGCAGCCGTCCCCCGGCGCCGGATCGACCGTCACGTCTGCGCCGGCCCACTCGAGCGACCTCCTTAGGGCGTAGATGTTGCCCGCCCCGTAGTTGATGATTGCAAGGCGCGACATTACAGCGCGGCGCGGCCCTGCCAGATATATAAAGTTTAGAGGAGGGCGGCGCAGGATCCACGCCGGCGTGCGCAAAGCCGGGATCTGCGCGGCCCTAGGTGTGCCCGCCCCCGGGCATATGCGGGGCCGCCGTTTTTTTTAGTGCACCGGGGGATCCCCGCCCCCCTGCTCGAATGCTTAATACGTGCCGCCGAGCCGGCCGTGCCCGATGGCGACGCGCACAAGGGCCGGGCGCAGGACTCCCGGCAGGACGTCCAGCAAGACGCCCGGCAGGGCGGGCCGGCCGGGCGGGGAGCGGCCGTTCGCGAGGTTTACAATCAGGAACTTTGGGCCCATATCAAAGGGGGTCGTGGATCTAAGGCCCCTGACGATATTCATCGGCCCCAACAACTCTGGCAAGTCGTATGCCGCGACGCTGATCCACTCCGTCGTCTCCGCAGGCGAGGCGCTCTTTCCCGCTTCCGGCTCGCCGGACCGACTCGACCCCTGGGTCGCGGGGGCGGCATACGACTGGATGGCCTCGCGCGCAGGCGGCGCCCGCGGGGGCGCGCGGGGCCCCGCACGCGCCGCGGATCTTGAGGGGCGGGCCGGATCCTACTATACGTCCGAGTTGTTCGGGGGCGCCGTGGCCGACGCCATCACGGCAAACTTTGGGACGGAGGCGCGGCGCCTCGTGCGCGCGGGGTCGGGATCCGCCTCGATCGGCGCAGCCGGCGGGCCCCTGGTGTCGATATCGGAGCGGATCACGGCGAGGCGGAGGCCGCGCGAGCAGGGCCGCGGCGCCCCTGGCGGCGCCCGCGCGACGCGCCGGGCGCTGCTCGGGTCCATACTCAGGGAGGGCAGGATACCCGGCTCCCCGCGCGGCTCTTTCTACATGCCGGGCGCGCGCTCCGGCCTGCTTGAAGCGCGCGCGGCGATCTCGGCAGGCATGGAGCGCAGCGGCCGCGCGGGCCCCGGCGCCCCGCTCAGGGGCACCGTGTCGGACCTGGTATCGTGGTTGGCCGCGCCAGGCCGGCGCCCGGGGCCGTACCGATCCCTTGCGCGCCGGATGGAGCGCGACCTGCTCGGCGGCAGCCTGGGTGCGCGGGACGGCATGAGCTATGGCTCGGGGGGCGCCAGCATACCGATGCGTGCCGCGTCGTCCTCCGTGTCAGAGGCGGCCCCGCTCCTGCTGTACCTCGGGTACGGGGCGGAGCCCGGCTCGCTGCTGGTGGTAGAGGAGCCCGAGTCCCACCTGCACTATGCGGCCCAGGCCGTGATGGCAAGGTATATCGTCAGGATGATGAGGGCCGGTCTCTACGTGCTGGTCACGACGCACAGCCCCGTGATGGTCGACATGCTCAGCATGCATATCAGGTCTAGGGACGTCAGGCCCTCGACTAGGAGGAAGCTGGGATTTGAGCCCGGCGACTATCTTGACGTGGACGAGGTGGCCACGTACGTGTTCGAGGGATCCGCCGGGTCCGGCTATGCGATCAAGAGGGTGGGGACAGACATCAAGGACGGGATAAATCAGGAGGAGTTCGTCAAGGCGATCGACGATCTCTATGACATCAGCATCGCTATCTTTTATGACCGTGATAAGAACCGGCCCGACCCGTGAGGCGACACGGACTGCGGTTCCAACACATGCAAGATCCATCACCATCCGTGCATGGATCTCTTTTGCCCAATGCCGGTTGGGGCTTATGTCCCGGACATATGGATCTGCGGGTCAAAGCCGCTACGCGCCCCGGCAACCGCTGCTTAGGACCTCTCCCGCCGGTGTGCCTGCTTACGGGGGAGCAGGTGCAGGCAAACCTGTTTTTCCATGTACCGGATCAAACGCGCGCATGGGCGCGCTGGGATACACGGTTCATCCTCATGATGCCTTGGTACAGGCCTATGCTCCTGTTGTGTTCCAATGTCACGCATACTGCATACCTTTGGGCCGCATGCTTCTCATCCTTCCATTTGTCTGTACGTTTTACAACCAGCACAAGCGGCCTGTCCTTCCTCATGTGGTATTTGTCGGTCAGGATCCTGTATCCCTTCTGGTGTGGCGATTTACTCCTTTTTTCTACGCCCGGGTTGAACTTTATCTCGTCCCTGTCGATATTCTTAGCGGCCTCGCTTGATGCATCCATCATGACATCCTTGCTTAGCCTGTCTCTGACTTCGTCCGGCCACCTGTTTCGGTACATGTGGAAGCCAAGCCTTGTGCTAAAGTAGTCCGCCCTACCTTTGTCCACCGGAGGATCAAATGACAGAGAGACTGTGACTGTGCGCTTGCCGGGTTCGTTTACAAAGTTTTCGGGTATCGGTATCTCAAAGTACTCGCTTGTATTTTTGGCTATGGTCCCCTCGTACTTGAGGACCACCCGGTCGTCATTTGAGTTCAACGCGTCTCTGATCTTGGGCTTTCCGTATCCGTACGTGTGAAACCGGCGCATGCAACCGGCGTCCTGTGTAACCGGACTTTCTTTCGGGACGAGTCCTGAGAACTCCGGGCGGGTGACCGGATATCCGCATGATGATAGCAGCAGCGCTATTATCATGTTTCTTGTCGCCTTTGGAAACGTTGCCATGATCCTCGCGACATGGTTTGCGACTATGGGCGCGCTAAAGCTTGTGCCCGCGTCTAGTGTTATCGGCCTTTCTGTGTAGTCTGGATTTAACACATGGACGGGGTTCTGGTAACCTCCCCCCAATTCGACCAGATCGGGCTTTATCATGTCGTCTAGCCCGGGCCCGATCCTCGTGATATCGGACGGGACGACCTCCCTCCGGATTATTTGTACGGCCCCCACGGAGAGCGCGTGTATCGAAGACGCCGGAGGTACCAGTCTCGCGTGGTTTGCCCCGGTGTCCCGCAGGTAGTCTGGGAACGGGGGCTCTTGGTTGCGCTTCACGTTCCCTGTTGACACGGTAAATACGATGTCGGAAAACTCTTCCGCCAGGTCGTCGAGTAGGGTTGAGAACTCCGGCTGCGTCGACCAGTCACGCATATCGTCCGGGTTTTCACCAAATGAGACGTTTACCACCCTGCAGCCGGGGATCGCCGCGGCGTTCCTCACGCATTCTGCAACCAGCGACAGGTGCATTCTGCTCCTGTCCAGTTTGGCGCGTTCCTGTACTTGGTAGAACACCTTTCCGGAGTATATGTCAAACATTGGCACAAGCGGATCGTCGGGCCGTCTCTCGTCAAGTCCGCCGTATAGGGCGCAGCCTGCCACCGAGGTGCCGTGCCACATGTCGTCTCGCTCCCTCCGATCTGGCAGTCCCATGTTCCTCCTTGACAAGACCTCGTCCAACCACGGGTGGCGGAGTACCCCGGAGTCCAGTACTAGTATTCCCACTCCGGTAAGCCGCGGTCTCCCTGGGACTGGGTGCCGTCCGATCACCCCTGGCCGCCTCTTCGGCAGCCCGAATTCCGAGACGCGGTCAACCCGGAATACCTTGTGGTGCATCTTGATGGCCTCCAGGATCCGGCTGTTGCACCCGACCAAGATCTCGTACAGGTTGCGTGTTCTGACCCTGTCGTATATGTCGTACCCGCCACGTCGAACCAGATCTGCTATGAAGGATTCGGCCGGATCGACCGTCTCCGGATCGCCCGCTTGCTCGGCTTCCATGAATACCACGATCCTCGCGCTTCCGACAAGCGGCCTTGACTTGAGGCGCGGGCCGACTTTGCTTTCCGGATCTATCGGAGTTATCGACGTTATCCAGTCTATGCTGTTGGGCTTATCGCCGGGCCGATTGCCTAGATTCTCCCTCATCTTTTTGAACTTTGGATCGGCGGCCAACACTGTCCAAACATAGCCGTCTTCACCAGATGGCGCGCGGGCCGATCTGATGACACTCATGTCTGCTTCTTTCAGATACTCCCTGAATTTCTGCTCATAGGTGGCATCGGCGGTGTTCATCCTGAACACCAGGTCCTGCCTGTGGCCTCCGGGAAGATCACGTTTGTAGCTCTTCTCGACCGAGTCGAGGCCGCGTATGTGCCTCTTGATCGAGTCTTCAAGTTTGGGATCCGCCTCGATTTTTTTGTATCCCCTCTTCGTCCTGTTTGGAAATGCCCCTATGTGGGTGAGATCAAGGTGGTTTTGGAGTCCGGGCAGTCAGGATCCCCTCATGGCCCTCTTTCTGCGCTTCTGCTCCGCTATGGCCCACGCGAGATCTTCCCCGCGCACGCCCCTGCGCCCGGCAAGGATTGACCTGCGCATCATGTCCTCGCATATTCGCGCAATGTCTGCGGCAGAGAACCCCGCCGTCTGCCTTGCAAAGCCGCGCGCCTCGGCGCCGGGCCTGGCCCCTAGGGCGGCAAGATACTTTACCAGCAGCTCGGAGCGCTGCGATGCGTCGGGCCTCTCGTACAGCAGTATGTCGTCGAACCTCCTCCATACGGCGGGATCCAGTAGGTGCTGGTGGTTCGTGGCGGCCACTATCATCCCCCTGCCGTTGTACGAGTCCACCATCTGCATAAAGCTGCTTATGACGCGCTTCATCTCGCCGTGCTCCTGCGTGTCGTCGCGCGACTTTGCCACCACGTCGAACTCGTCAAAGAGCACCACGCACCTTGTCCTCTCGGCCAACTCGAATATCTTGCGTAGGTTGCTGCCTGTCTCCCCCAGCAGCGACGATATCAGCGAGTCGAACTCGACCCGGACGAGCGGGATGCCTACCGAGCTTGCGAGTACCTTTGAGCTCAGCGTCTTGCCGGTTCCCGGGGGGCCGCACAGCAGGATCTTCTGCTTTGGCTTTAGGCCGTACTCGAGCAGGCGGTCGATGTTGCCGTTCTCCTCGATTATGTACTCGAGCCTCTCGATGAGGCCGCCGTCCAGCACGAGATCCCCGATGGCGTGGTACTGCTCGGTCACCGTCGCAAGCGGTATGCCGCTCTCCCCGTCGATCGGGATCTCGATCTCGGTCCTGCCTCCTATGTCGAGGTCCCCGCCGACCTGCTTGCTGCTGGGCATCGGTAGGGCCCGGGGACCGCCGTTAAAAAACCTAGGCTTGCACGCAGCCGCGGCGGCCACGCGATCCGCGCGCCCTGATCTGTCTCGGCCGGGATCCCGCGCTGGCCGCTGCCGCTCGATCCCGTCGCCGGCGGGCCGGCCGAGCCCCCGGGCTTTATGGAGGGCATACCCGTGGTGGAATGGGACACCAAGAGGGTGGCCGGGATGATAGGATCACGCGCCGTAGCGCGTGCGCAAATACTAATATGCATTGTAGGCCCCCGGCGCCACGTGGCTGGCTCGGCGGACCCCGGCGATCCGATGAGGGGTGACGTTGACGCGTACGTGGTGGCGGCATTTGGCCTGTATGGGGGCCCCCTGATGCCTAGACGGCTCCAGAACCTGCTGTTCCTGCTCTCAGAGGATGAGCCCCCGGTCAGCGACCTGCTCGGGTACCGTTCGTACCATTACGGCCCGTTCAGCGGCGCCGTGGAGGAGAGCCGCCTGCACCTGGAGGGGCGCGGCATGATATGCGCGCCCCGCGGCGGCTCGCCCGCCATGTCCCTCACGGCGGACGGCAGGGCCCTGTACGGCCGGGCGTGCGGCAGGATCGACGGCACAGCGCTGCTGAACCTGCGGGCGTACTGCGTGCTGCTGAACGGCATGTCCCATGATGAGATGCTGGCCCTCGTATCCCTGGCGTACCCGGAGATGTCGGCAAAGTCCAGAAAGCACATGGAAAGCCAGGATCTAAAGCAATCCATAGTCTCCCTGGTCGAAAAGGAAAAGATAACCTCGCACCGCGGCGCCGAGCTGCTCGACGTGCCGCACATTGAGATAATGAACGAGATATGCAGGAACGCTCAGAAGGCGCGGGCGTCCTAGCCGTCCGTGATGCCGTGGGGGCGCCGGATCCCGCCGGACAGGATCCACGGCCGAGCTCACCCGCTACAGTTTATAACCCGGCGCCGGGGACCTGCCGCGTGGCATACAAGAAGTCAGAGGAGCTGCCCGACATGTCCGGGATACTGGAGGACTCACAGGCGGCGCGGCGCAGGGCGGGGGGCCGCCCGGGTTCTTCAAGATCCGTGCGAGCGGCGCTGGCCCGGCTCGGCCTGCGCGCCTGCCGGTGATGTCCGGATCCCCGGCGCTACAAGTCCGCCCGGCCGCGTGCCCTGCACGGGAGGCGTCCCATCCGACGGGGCCCCGGCCATGCCCGGGATGCCTTTTCCGCATGCCTCAAACGGATAAATAGCCCGCGATGCCGGCGCCCGGCATGGAAGATGTAAAGTCCGAGAGCCCCGGCAAGGAAAAGAGGAGGTACAAGAGCTCAGACAAGGTAACCCCCGCCAACGACGAGTACTGGCAGAGCCACGAAATAGAGTAGGCCCTGCCCCCTTTTTCATAACACGCCCGGGACCCCGCGGCGGTACCCCGGGACGGCACAAACACGGAATCTGCCCCGACATGGGCCGGCGATCACGAAAAGAGATAATATCCGGAGGCGGCACGCATGTCCCGTGAGCCGGATGGCGAGGCAGGTCCACGAGGGGACGACCCCTGTGGTGGTCGTGGGGGACTATATCACGGGCCTGGGCGGGGGTGTCTTTACCCATCTGCAGGTCCTAAAGATGGCGCTTTTGAGCCACGGGTACACCCTCGCCATAAGGGGAAAACCGCTGTTCGTGGAGGAGATCCAGGCGTGGAGGTACGGGCCCGTCATACCGGCCCTGTACAACGCGCTGCGCATGCATGGCGGCGCTCCCATCCCGCACCTCTACTCGTGCAAGACACTCGTTACTGGCCCGGATCTTGAGAACCGCATGAGGGAACTGGGCGGGATGTTCGACCCCGAAAACCTCAAGATAGTCGAAAAGACGGTGGAGGTATTCCGGGACTACAAGGAATTCCAGCTGTCATACATCACGCACATGGACGGATCACCGTGGAGGGCCGCCTATGACCGCGGCGGCCAGTTTGCCACGATCGAGGACGGCGAGATGATGTCGTATTACAGGAGGCAGCTTGACGGGGATCTGTGACGCGGGGATCCCGGCCTGCAGAACGGGGCGTGGCCTGCGTGGGTGGGAGGTCGTGGAATACGGGCCCGCCGATAAAATACGAAAAATGACCATGCGGTTCGGGTATTGGGCGCGGCTGCGGGGCTCGCCTGGCGGGCCGGAATCCGCGCCTGCCGAGGATCCTGCGGCAGTCCTGCGTCTCGTCTGATGCACGGATGATATGAAATGACCGCGGATCCCGCCCCGGACCGCATCCATGCACACTGGATCTGCACGCTCTCGCGTAACAGCTGCCTATAGCACGTTTTCCGAGTCCCGGGCCCTCTCGCCGCGGCCGTAGAACTTTCCCCTTATATAGTCGTCCCTGTCCCTGCCTGTGAGCCTCTTTGTCTGCGCCCCTGGCCCCCTTACCGGGAATATCTCCTCCCCGTCGTTCCCAAACACGTACACCTGCCGGCTGGCCTCCCTTACGTGTATTACGCATATGGTCTTGTCCTCCGCCTCCCTGAAGCGTATCGTCAGCCCGCTGCGGATGAACAACTCGTCATCAAAATAGTTGGACAGGGCGTCGCTTATGTGGTTTGCAAGCTTGTCCTTGTAGTTGTCAAGCCCGAGAAACTCCAGATCCTTCTCCAGCCCGCACACGGATCCGCCGTCGTCCACCCCGATGTACAAGAGGCCACCCTTGGAGTTTGCAAAGGCGGCCACGGCCACAGCTATCCTCTGCTGCGCCCCCTTTGACTTTTTTGCGACCTCCCTGCTGTACTTTGCACCGTCCATTCTTTTCAATTCCCTCATTCCGGGCCCATCAAAGTCCCCGTCGTAGGCATAGTGCTCCTTGAACTCGTGCAGGTCGTCCTCCGTGCTCGGGATCCTGCCGAGTCCGTCCGGCTCCATCTCCTCAGGACCGGGGGATCTTCCATGTTCCGCCGCGTCCACGGCGCTTGTGTTCTCCGCCGCGCTTGCGGGCGCCCTGCCCGAGTATTCTTGGGCCTCCTCGCGCCTGCCGAGCGCGTTCAGCGCCGCGATCTTGTTCTCAAGGGCGTGCGCGTTCTCGGGATCCCTGGCAAGTGCCCTGTTCGAGTACTCCAGGGCCTCCTCGCGCCTGCCGAGCGCGTTCAGCGCCGCAATGCCGACGTTCAGGGCGTCCACGTTCTCCGGCTCGCTTGCAAGCGCCCGGTTTGCGTACATGATGGCCTCCTCGTGCATGCCAATGTCCGCGAGCGTGGCCGCCTTGACTACGAGTCCTAGCACGTCATCCGGGTATTTTGCAAGCACTGGGTCGATGCACGCGAGGCCCTCCTCGTGCCTGCCGAGGAGCCTCAGCATGATCGCCTTTGTCTTGAGCGCCCACGTGTCCCCGGGGGAACGCCGCAACGCGTCCTCGGCGCATCCGAGCGCCTCCTCGTGCCTACCCAGCCTGCCCAACACGAATGCCATCCTGATCAGCGCGATCGTGTTGTCGGGGTCGATTTTGATTACCATTTTCACGCACTCGAGCGCCTCCCAGTACCTGCCCAGCCTGTCCAGCGCTATTGCCTTGCGGGTCAGCGCGACCGGGTCGTCCGGGCCGTTTGCAAGCGCCCTCTCGGCGTACTTTAGCGCCTCCATGTGCCTGCCAAGCTTGCCCAGCACAATCGCCTTGCGGACGAGGGCCACGATGTTCTCCGGATCCTTTGCAAGGGCGCGGTCCACATATGTCAGCGCCTCCTCGTGCCTGTCAAGCTTGTTCAGGGCGAATGTCTTTCGAACAAGCGCGTGGACGTTATTAGGCTCCATCGCGAGTATCCGATCCACGTATACCAGCGCCACCTTGTGCTTTCCCATCCCGTTTAGAGCGAACGTCTTGCGGGTCAGGGCCGGCACGTTTGTGGGATCCCTTGAGAGCACCGTGTCCGCGCATGCGAGCGCCTCCTCGTATCTTTCCAGGTTGTTCAGCGCGATGGCCTTGTAGTCTAGGGCGGAGGCGTCAGCAGGTCTGTCCTTCAGGACTTGGTCCAGGCGAGCCAGCGCCTCCAAGTACCTGCCCGCCTTGTTCAGCTCGAATGCGGCATTACGATCATCCGGATCATCGCCGTCGCGCGACATGCCGGCCCGCCACGAGCTCAGGTTATAAGGATTGGGCCGCCCCGCCGTGCCGGGCAGCTTGGTACCGGGGACGGTATTCCGGGATCCCGGATCCGCCTTGGCCCCGTGGCGATCAAGCCGCTCTCTGCCCGGACGCGCCCGTCAGGCGTGGCAGGTACCGTATGGCCTCCCTCCGCGGCCCCCGGCATGCGTGCGTCCGGGGTCAAACCTATAAAGGGGACGCGCGACCCCCCGGGCATGGTCAAGTCAGATAACCGCAAGTCCGACAGTAGCAAGCCGGACGATGACAAGCCGGAGCCGTTCAACCGCGGCAACGACGAGTACTGGCATACCAACGAAGAGGACTAGCCAGTATATCCTCTTTTTATCTTATTTTCGGCCCCCATGTTCCGCGCCGTTCTGCCGCAGCGTCCGGAGGCCGTTATGGCCGCGGTTCCACGATACCGCGCATTGCGTCACCTGTCGGGGACGAACGCGGTACGCCCACAACCGGGCTCGGAACACTTTCGCACGGCCCCGTGCCTGCAGTTCCTGCACCATATGGGCGATGCCTCCCGGATGCCACATTTATGCCGTGTTCCCTGCGCCCCGTCTGCCATATTGTTTATCTTCAGGTTGTTTTCAACGGTTCTTGCGTCACCAAAGACACAAATGACCCATGGTGCACCATCTTGCTGTATTGTGGGGAGCATCCTCCGGCCAGTATGACACGAGACCAATCCGCAGTCACATTGACGCGCCGAGGTGGTGGGACTTAGAGAGAATAAAGTGACAGAGCTGACGGGGATCATGAGAGTCGGATAATTTTATAGCCATTGCATTTGGACTGTTGTATTATAGTAGAACAGTTGTCATCAGGTCATCGGTTTGTGTGTATCGCACACATTTCTGCCAAATATGTGATAAGCCTTTTGGTCACATTTTTAAACTGTGTGAAACCTCTTGGATCATAGTGGTCAAACATTATTGTTTAACACTTCAGTACGTTTGAGTTTTTGATCGCTGTTATAGTTTTTTTGATGTTGACAATACTTATTATCTGGTTATAGATTTATTATCATACGGTTCTGTCAAAAATGCTGTAAATATTACCAAAAGCATGGATAATAATAACATAATATCATTACTATTTTTGAATTGGATGATATCATCAAAATTATTAATCAATAATAATATGTATGTAATAATGACAAGAATCATTTTTAGTGTAAGAAATCCATAACGAGATCTTACGTATTTTAAATCCAGTATCACATTGCATATAATTACAATTCCTAATGTCCCAATTTGGCGTTCTCGTATAATTTCTGGTATGACGCTCAATGATAACCCCACGGTGGCAATAACAACGATGATAGGGATAGTGATTTTTTTATTGATGTAGTATTTGTTTACCGATAGTTTGTATATGGTGCATCCAATCACCGAGATAATCCCGACCATCCAGCCAAACATAAGACACGGCATCAAGCCTGCATCATTCAGATCGTATGATTTAATTACATCAATATAAGTACCTGTAATGATTACCATCAGACCCGCAAATATGCACCCCCAATGAATAATATGGTTGCGATTAATGTTACCTTGTGTTTCTGGCGTCTCTGCTTCCATGGTCTACTCTGGATATGCTTCCCCAAGTGAGGTCTTAATATACCATGCCCTATCTGAAGATTTATGTTAGTATTGCAAGTCATATTTTTACACTG
The DNA here is from genome assembly GCA_900620265.3 of Nitrosopumilaceae archaeon. Taxonomy (GTDB): domain Archaea; phylum Thermoproteota; class Nitrososphaeria; order Nitrososphaerales; family Nitrosopumilaceae; genus Nitrosopumilus. Next base: position 12,642 of record UYNY03000053.1, read on the forward strand.
GCCTCTGACAGCACATAACGTTGGATCCCGCGCTCCTGCCTCTACTGCACCATCCCGACAAGCTGTAGGACGATCTCCACCGGCAGCGCGTGGGACTTGGCGTCCAGCCCGAGGGCCTTCATGATGGCGGCGGCCGACAGTATCGCGGCGGCCGCGAGGTTGGCCGCGATCGAGGCCCCCCTCCGCGAGCCGAGCCTGCACCCGTCGCACCTGCAAAGCACCGCTGCCTGGAAGGCCGCCGTCACCGCCGGGATTAGCGCCAAAAGCCCGTGGGATGGCGGCACGGCGCCGCCAAGTCCGAGGAAGAGCGTGGCCAACGCGAGGGAGCTTCCGATCGCCGGGAACAGCACTGGGACCAGCCCCCGAAAGTACTCGCTCGGGCCCCGCCTTGATCTATACAGCAGGACCGGGACAAGATTCGAAAACACCCCGGCCAGGAACACGGGGTTGCCCGTGCCATAGTCCTCCCCGCCACACAGCTCTGCGCAGCCGGACAGTAGGGCGACCGACGTTATGATTCCGCTGGCCGCGCCGCATATGGCGGCCCGGACAGCGCCCAGCCCTCGGCCTGTATCATCTGCAACCGATGCTGCCCGGCTGCCAGCTCGCTTGGATCTTGCACCAAATGCTCTTAATACCTGCACCTCCCTTTCCATCTCCTGCCCGGATCCGGCCCAAAAGATGCTAATAAAATTTCCTGGGACTGATCTGGGTGCTCCTTGTGCCGAAATTTCGGATGCCCGTCCCGGGGGACCGGGGAGCGGGCCCCGCGCCGTGGGCGTGCCCGCGCTATGCCCGCGTCCCCGCCATCTCCCGGAGCCCCCGGTTGCTCCAGCCGAACCTGCCCATTATGTAGTCGTCCCTCTCGGTCCCCTCAAGCCTCTTTCCCCGCGCCCCGGGCCCCCTTGCAAGGAACATCTCCTTCTTGTCGCTCGGGTGCACGTATATCTGGCGGTTGGACATGGTGACGCGGATTATGCAGACGGTCCTGCCGCCGAACTCCTTGAACGTCATCCTGATGTTTGACCGATGAACGACTCGTTCCTCAGATAGCGTGACAGGCTGCCGGTCATGTGGTCTGCAAGCTTGCCAGGATAGTTCTCAAACCCCCCGTATTCCGGGTCCTTTCCAGGCCCGCATACCGAGCCGCCGTCCCTGACGCCGATGTACAGCCGGCCCCCGCGGGCGTTTGCAAACCCCGCGACGGCCTCGGCGACGCGCCGCTGCGAGGACGCCGATCTCCCCCTCCCTGACCTCTGGTACCTGGCCGGATCCGATCTCCTCAGATCCGCCATCTCCTTGCCCTCGAACGCCTCGTCATAGATATAGTGCTCCTTGAACTCGTGCATCACGTCCTCGGTGCGCGGGATCCTGCGGTACTCCGGCCCCTCCCCGCCCGCCCGGGCAGATACGGCGGCCTTGTTGCCCAGCGCGGCGGCGTTGTCCGGATCCCTTGCAAGTATCTTGTCGATGCATCTGGCGGCCTCGTCGCGCCTGCCCAGTGACAGCAGTGATGCCGACTTGGCGTTGAGGGCCGGCAGGTTGCCCGGATCCGTCCTGAGGATCCTCTCAATAGGATTTATGCAAAATTGACGTTTTAGCGGCGCGAGCTACCTCAAGGTGCGTGGTTCCCGGACTTCATGGAAACATTTAGATCCTTCCCCCGCCCCGTAACGGGCGTGGCGGCACGGCACACCAAA
>UYNY03000054.1 GCA_900620265.3 Nitrosopumilaceae archaeon
TTTTTTTTTAATGATACGGCGACCACCGAGATCTACACTAGATCGCTCGTCGGCAGCGTCAGATGTGTATAAGAGACAGCACGTCCCCCCCACGCACGCCCCCGGCCCGTAGGAATAAATCCGGGGGGCCGCCGGCCCCCGCCATGCCACTGATAACGGTCTCGATGTACCCCGGGCGCACGGCGGAGCAAAAATCCGAGTACGCAAAAGAGGTCACAGAGTCGGCGGTCAGGATCCTCGGCACCAAGAGGGAGCACGTCATCGTCGTCTTTGACGAGCGGCCCCGCGAGGACTGGTACCTGGCCGGCTCGCAGCTGTGAATCTTTATTTGCCGCAGCCCCCGCCCCGCCCCCGTGAAGGCCGCCCTGGTCCAGATGAGGTCGTCGACTGACAAGCAGGGGAACCTGGACCACGCCCTGGCGTCCATCAGGAGGGCGGCCGGGATGGGCGCCTCGCTCTGCGCGTTCCCGGAGTTCCTGATGGCCTACAGCCCAGAGTCCCAGACCGCGGCGGGGCTCCGCAGGATCGCAGAGCCGGTGGCGGGCCCGTTCGTGGGGGCGATCGCGTCCGCCTCTGCCGAGCACGGCATCGACGTGGTGGCCACCACGTACGAGCTGGGCGCCGGCGGCAGGATCTATGACACCTGCGTCGTGATATCGGCCGGCAGGATCGCCTCCAGGTACCGCAAGGTCCACCTGTACGACGCGCTCGGGTTCCGCGAGTCGGCAAAGCTGGCGCGCGGCGCCAGGCTGTCAAGCCCCGTCGACACCGGGATCGGAAGGATCGGCACGATGATCTGCTACGACCTCCGGTTCCCAGAGGTGTCACGGCACCTCGCGCTGTCCGGCTCTGACGTGCTGGTGGCGCCATCGGCCTGGGTAAGGGGCCCGATGAAGACGGAGCACTGGATCACGATGAACCGGGCGCGCGCCATGGAGAACGGCTGCTACGTGCTGGCCCCCGCCCAGGTCGGCAACATCTACTGCGGCCGCTCGCTGGCCGTCGACCCGTTCGGCCGCGTCATCGCCGACATGGGGTCAAGGCGCGGCATCAAGATCGTGCAGATTGATCCCGAAAAGGTAAAGAGCACTAGGAGGTCCCTGCCGCTGCTCTCCGGGAGGCGGCCCTCCGCCTACCGGTCCTAGGCGCGGGCCTGGATCTCGTACCCGACTTTGGCCGCGCCTTTCGTACGGTCTTTGGCCGCGTCTTGGTCCTGCCCCTTGATCCCGACGCGGATCTTGACGCTGCCTTTGATCCTGTCCTGGATCCGGCCCCGCGCACCATCCTTGATCTGCCGGACGCCCCCTTTGATCCTGTCCTGGATCTGGTCCCGCGTCCCCGGGATCCGGCCGGCGTCCCCTTGGATCCAGGCTTTGATCTTGTCCGGCGCGCCGCCCCGGATCCGGCCGGCGTCCCCGCCCCCGCCGACCTCGGGCACGATATGTTCGAGCACTTGCGGCTCCACTTTTGCGTCCTTGCATACCTGTAGATGACCTCGGGCCACCGGCACGACGGGCACGGCGTCTTTGTGCCGCGCAGCCTCGCCCTCTGGTAGAGGGGCGAGGAGGCCGTGCACCCGCCGTAAAAGTTCGTGCACCCCATGAACCTCTTGCCCGTCCCGGGCGATCTTACCACCCGCAGCTGCCCCGCCCCGCAGGCCGGGCACGGGACCAGCCCGCCGGCCGGCGTCCCCGTCCCCAGTATCGAGTACTTGCCGGCCGAGAACGCCACGAACCCGTCCCTGTCCATATACTGGGCTATCTCCCTCCTCAGCCTCCCGGGGCCCTGCCCCGTGGCCCGCACCGTGTGGACCGCCATGCCGCGCCCGCCGGGCCACGCCCCTAAAACGATTTTTATAGGGAGATCCGGGGCCCCGCCGCGTGAGGAACGTCTGCGTGCTGGGGGCCGGCAGCACCCGGTACGGCAAGCTTGACGACTCGATATCTGATATAGCGGCCCAGGCCTCGGCAGACGCCATACAGGGCGCCGGCATCTCACCCAAGGATATCGAGGCATCCTACATCGCCAACGTCTTCGGGGTGGCCGACAAGCAGGTGCACCTCGGGCCCGTCCTGATGAGCACGCTTGGCATCCCCGACCGCCCCTCCCTCTCCATCGAGTCGGCTTGCGGCAGCGGCTCGATAGCGTTCCGCGAGGCGTACGCCAACGTGGCCGGCGGGTTCTACGACTGCGTCATAGCGACCGGCGTCGAAAAGGTGACGCACACCGGCACCAACTGGACGACCACCTACTTTGCCTACTGCTCTGACTTTTTCTACGAGGGCCAGGCCGGCGCCTCGTTCCCCGGGCTGTTCGCCTCGATGGCGCGCGCCTATATCGAGGAGTTCAAGATAACCGAGGAGGACCTGGCGGCCGTCGCCGTAAAGAACCACGAGAACGGCGCAAAGAACCCAAAGGCGCACCTCCGCAAGGGGATCACCGTCGAGGATGTCATGAGCTCGGCCGTCGTCGCAAGCCCGCTAAAGCTCTACGACTGCTGCCCGTTCTCCGACGGCGCAAGCTCCGTCATACTCTGCACCGAGGAGTTTGCAAAGAGCCACGGCAAGTACGTCCGCGTGGTCGGATCCGGCAGGGGCGGCTCGCCGGCCGCGCTCCAGGGCAGGGAGCGCCTGACCACCATCCCCAGCACGAAGATAGCGGCAAAGCAGGCCTACGAGATGGCCGGCATCACCCCCGACAAGGTGGACTTTGCAGAGGTGCACGACTGCTTTACGATCGCAGAGGTCGTCGACACGGAGGACCTCGGGTTCTTTGAAAAGGGGACCGGCGCGAGGGCGGCCGCGGACGGCCGCACCGGCCTCAACTCTGACATCCCGGTCAACCCGTCAGGCGGCCTAAAGTCAAAGGGCCACCCCATCGGGGCCACCGGCATCGGCCAGGTCGCAGAGGCGTACGACCAGCTGACCGGCCGGGCCGGCGAGAGGTCCGTGAGGGGGGCCGAGGTGGGCCTCACGCACAACTTTGGGGCGACGGGGGCCAGCTGCGCAGTCCACCTCTTTGCCCGGCCATGACCCCCAAGGAGAGGATGGCCGAGTGCGCAAGGCGGGGCAGGTTCCTCGCCGCCTCCTGCTCCAAGTGCTCGAGGACCAACCCCTGCACGGCCCGCTTCTGCCCCTCGTGCGGCAGCCCCGACAGCGAGCCGGTCGAGATGGAGGGGACGGGCAGGGTGGCCACCTATACGATCATCACCGTCCCGCCCGCCGGGTTCGAGGAGCACGTCCCGTACGCGTTCGTCGTGATGGCCCTTGACGGGTCCGACCTCCGGATATCGGGGTTCATGGCCGGGATCTCGGCCCCGGCCGACCTGCCGGTCGGCTCGCCGGCCCGGATAGCCGGCTTTGACGAGCGCGGGATCATCCTCGAGCGAACATAATTTAACACCCGGTTCACAAATTGTGGCCGACCACCCTTTTATCAGGGCCCGGCCCGTGATCATCCGATGTCAGTCGAGGTCGTCTGCGGCAAGTGCGGGGAGCGGATAGCCCTGATGAAGATGCTAAAGCCGCTCCGGGACGTCACCTCAAAGCACGGGGGCCGGTGCCCCCACTGCGGGCAGCGCCTCTCGCCCTCGGAGTTCTCGCTGGACGCCGCCGGGGCATGATACACAAGTCTTATTTACCACCCGTCCGGCCGTAGGCCCGTTGGAGCTGAGCAGCGAGGTAGCAGAGCCCCGGCAGGGGGGCACCGTCCAGCCGTCCTCGCGCCGCGTCCGGATGATCTTCTCCGTGATGGCAAGCCCCAACCGGATCGAGATCCTCCGGATCCTCAACTCAAAGGGCCCCCTCACCTACTCTGAGCTAAAGTCGCTTGCCGGCTTCAAGTCCAAGAAGGAGAGCGGCAAGTTCGCCTACCACCTCCGCAAGCTCCTAAAGCAGCAGCTCGTCTCGCTCAACCGGGCCGAGAAGAGGTATACCATCACCAACCTCGGCAAGCTGGTCCTCAGCCTGGCCCGCCAGATAGAGGAGCGCTCGGTGATCGAGAACGGCAAGATGTACGTGAGGACCTCGTCGGGGTCCATCGAGGAGTTCAAGGCCCACAAGATAGCCCAGTCGATGATCCGCGAGGGCAGCCTCCCCATGGAGATGGCCGAAAAGTTCGCCCAGGAGGTCGAGAACCGGATCTACAAGAACCAGACGACCTACCTGACCGGCCCCCTCATCCGCGAGATGGTAAACTCCGTGCTGCTCGAGCACCACCAGGAGGAGTACCGCAGCAAGATGTCCCGGCTGGGCATGCCCGTCGGCGACGTGGCCGCCATGCTCTCCAACCTCGACGGGGCCGGCAGCGGGGCCGAGGGGATCCTGCTCGAGGCCGGCCAGAGGATATTCGCCGAGAGGCTGCTTGCGAACCTGCTCCCAAAGGACGTGGCCGACTCGCACCTGTCAGGCGACCTGCACATATCGAGCCCCGGCACGTGGTCGCTCATACCGGACACGGTCTTTGTCAACATACGGGACCTCGTGGACGGCGGGCTGAACCTCGGCGGCAAGCACCTCGGCGTCTCGCGCGTGCCGGCATCGCGCCAGCTTGGCGACGTGGCCGGGCTTGCCACCATCATACTGTCGCTGCTCCCGCGCGAGGCATCGCGCGAGGTCGTGCTTGACGGGCTCGTCCCGATGCTCTCAAAGTTCAAGGCGGAGGCGGACCTCGTGCAGAAGATCACCGGCATGTTCGCCATATCGTCGGCCTCGCAGAGGTACGACCGCCCCGGCACCGTCGTCTCCGTGCGCCTGCAGCTAGGTCAGGACCTGAAGGTCGTCCAGGCGATCATCGCCGCGTACGCCGCGTACGTGCGCATGACGCCGGTGCCGCGCATCGGGCTCGTCATAGATCATGAAAAGGGGCGCGTCTCTGACGTCTCGGGCGCGGTCTCGGAGGTCGTCTCGACCGGCGGGCTCGTCACGTTCGCAAAGGGCCAGTCGTCAGTCTACGGGATCACCGGGACCGAGCCCAAGGCCTCAAAGGTGTCAATCTCCCTCGAGTCGGTCTCGGTGAACCTGCCGCGCCTTGCCTTCGAGTCAAACAACGACGAGACGTACCTGCGCGCGCGCCTCCTGCTCCTGATGAAGCCCGTACTGTCGTCCATGGACGCCCGCAAGAAGGAGGTCTCCGACCTGACGACGCGCGGCCTCAACCCGCTGCTCGCAAAGTGCACCCAGTACATGCAGCGCAGCTCCGTCTCGATCTCGATCAACCTGGTCGGCCTCGACGAGGCCGTGTTCGGGATCCTGGGCCTGAGGGAGGAGGCGGCCCGCAAGGTGCTCTTTGACGTGGTAAAGACGGCCTCTGACGTGGCGTCCAAAAAGTCAAAGGAGCTCGGCGTCCCCATCAGCGTCTGCATGACCGAGGCCGCCGGCTCGTCCCGCCTGGTCCGGCTCGACGCCGAAAAGTACGGCAAGAACGCCGTCCCCAACGCGATGGACGACGGCCCCTATACGGAGGGGGCCTGGGTCGACCCCTCCCAGATCAAGGGGATGACCGCCCAGAGCGAGCAGATAGAGCGGTGCCGGAGCCTCTCAAAGGAGCTGGCAGGCGGCCTCCTGGTCAGGCTGCCCTTTGCCGCCTCGGCAGGCCCCGACGATATAAAGGCGGCAGTCGAAAAGGCCGCCTCCCTCCTGCCCGTGTTCAGGCCCTCCAAAAAGGTGCCCGTCTGCGGCGAGTGCGGCTACAAGGAGAAGCCGTTCGAGGACAGGTGCCCCCGCTGCAAGTCGCCCTTCCTGGTCTGATGCGCGATCATCGGCGGGGGCCCGTCTGCCGCCGCCAATCCCCCTAGCGGCCCCCGGCCCCGCCGGGGCCCCCTCCAGGCATCCTGCGCGATCATCGTCCCCCTTCCATCGGGATCGGAGCGGTGTCAAGGTTTTTGGACTCGGTGATCCAATTCTGTTGAGGGATCATTTATAGACGCCGCATTCTGACCCTCCCCTGAGGACGAAATAGTGGCAGCCAATCAGATCGAGGACTCGGCAATCTTGGAAATCCGCAAGAGAAGCGGCTCATTCACCGAATTTGACCGGGCAAAGATCTCAAACGCCATCTTCAAGGCCTTTGCAGCCTCCTCCAAGGGGGACCACGACCTGGCCGACCAGCTGGCCGGCAAGGTGGTCGACAAGCTCGTCCAGGGCGGCTTTTCGGGCTCCCTAAAGCCGTCCGTCGAGGACATCCAGGACATGGTCGAGTCGACCCTCATCGAGGGCGGGCACAGCGAGATCGCAAAGGCATACATCATCTACAGGCACGAGCGCCGCAAGGTCCGCGAGGAAAAGATGAAGCTGCTCAACCTGAGGGAGATGGACCCCGTCTCCAAGGAGTTCGACCTCAACTGCCTCCGGGTCCTGGCGTCAAGATACCTGATGAGGAACGGCAGGAACGAGATCACAGAGTCGCCGACTGCCATGTTCGAGAGGGTCGCCGTGCTCGTGACGATCGGCGACCTGATGTACGACCAGGAGCTCTATGACAAGGCCGGCAACTCGCCCCAGGACCCCGCCGAGGCCCGCTCGTACCTTGAAAAGCTCGACGCCTTTGACGGCAAGCTGGCAATCGGCAGGTACCACCTCAACAAGTGGCACTTTAGGTCGGTCATCACCCACTATGCGACGCTGGCAGAGGCAGGCCGCATGAAGGTCGGCTTCAAGCAGCTGCTCACGATGCTGGCCTCAAAGCAGCTGGCAAGGTTCGAGGAGCGGGTCACCGAGTACTATACGATGATGGCCTCGCAGGACTTTCTGCCCAACTCGCCGACCATGATGAACGCCGGGGGGCGCCTAGGGCAGCTCTCCGCCTGCTTTGTGCTGGCCATGGAGGACCACATGGAGGAGATCATGAAGTCGACGTCTGATGCGGCCCTCATCTTCAAGTCCGGCGGGGGCGTGGGCATCAACTATTCGGACCTGCGCGAGGAGGGGGACATCGTGGCGTCGACCTCGGGGGTCGCCTCGGGGCCCGTCTCGTTCATGAACATCATAAACACGGTCACCGAGGTGGTAAAGCAGGGCGGCAAGAGGCGGGGAGCCAACATGGGGATCCTCGAGGCGTGGCACCCGGACGTCGAAAAGTTCGTCTCGAACAAGACCGAGCCCGGCGTGCTTGAGAACTTTAACGTCAGCGTGGGCATCTGGGAGGACTTTTGGCACGCGCTCGTCGACGGCAAGGACGGCACGTACGTGCTGCGCAGCCCGCGGGACCGGCGCCCGGTAAAGGAGGTCAACGCGCACCAGCTCATCGACCACATCGCGCTATCGGCCTGGCGCAGCGCCGAGCCGGGCCTGATCTTCTTCGACCAGATAAACAAGTACAACGTCTTTGCAAAGGCGAGGCAGGCCCCGCTCCGCGCCACCAACCCGTGCGGCGAGCAGAGCCTCTACCCGTACGAGTCGTGCAACCTCGGGTCCATCAACCTTGCCAACCTGGTAAAGAGGCGCGCCGACGGCACGTACGAGTTCGACTGGCAGAGGTACGAGGAGGTCATCCGCAAGACGACGCGCTTTTTGGACAACATCATCGACGTGAACCACTATCCGGTCGAGGAGATCGACCGCGCCTCGCGCGACTCGCGCAGGATCGGGCTCGGCGTGATGGGCGTGGCCGACCTGCTGTACAAGCTGCGCATACCGTACAACTCGCGCGAGGGGTACGAACTCCAGTCAAGGCTCGCCGAGGCGCTCACCTATTATTCCATGGAGGAGAGCGTCGCGCTCGCAAAGTCGCGCGGCGAGTTCCCGCTCTGCTCAAAGACCGAGTACCCCGACGGCAAGATACCGGTCGCCGGGTACTATGAAAAGCCTCCAGAGACGCACTCGTTCGAGTGGGACGCGCTCATCGACAAGATCAAAAAATACGGCATACGCAACGTGCTTACCACGACGGTGGCCCCGACCGGCACGCTCTCCATGATAGCTGACTGCTCGAACGGGATGGAGCCGGCGTTCGCGCTCGCGTTCGAAAAGCGCGTCACCGTCGGGCGGTTCTTTTACACCAACAAGATAATGGAGGCCGTGCTAAAGGAGAACGGCCTCTACAACGACGAGATACTCGAAAAGATCGCAAAGAACTACGGGTCGCTGCGCGGCATACCCGAGATACCGAGGTGGATGCAGGACGTCTTCGTGACCGCCATGGACATACACTGGGCCGACCACCTGGTCGCCCAGTCCGTCTGGCAGGACTGGATAGGCAACGCGATCGCAAAGACGATAAACATGCCCTACGACGTCACGGCCGAGGACGTAAAGGCGGCCTACCTGCTTGCGCACGAGCTCGGCCTCAAGGGGATCACCGTCTACAGGGACGGCTCGAGGCACAAGCAGGTGCTACACATGCCAGATGACAGCTCAAAGAGGTTCACCGTCGAGCCGACCCGGGCGGTCCTCGAGCAGGTGTCCCGCATGACAAACCCGTACATAAAGTCGCAGGTCAGCGCGGCGCTCGCCATAAAGCAGCACGAGGAGGAGATCGTCGCAGAGCCCCCAAAGGAGGAGCTGCCCGACGACCAGCTCTGCCCCACCTGCAAGAACGCCCTCGTCTTTGCAGAGGGGTGCAGCACGTGCATCGAGTGCGGCTACAGCGGATGCTCTGCCTGACCGCGCCAATCCCGCCAAGCTCGGGGTGGATCAAAGCTGATCACCGGGGTTCATTTGTGATGCCGCCTGGGACGCGCCATGAAGGATAAGGGGGCCGCCCTGGAGGACGAGGCCGCGGCACTTGACAGGGAGCTGGATCTGCTGAGGGCGGAGGAAGCCAGGCTCAGGGCCGAGTACGAGGACACCAGAACACGGCTGGAGCGGGAAAACGCAGAGCTGCGCCGGATCGTGGCGGGGCTGGCCGCCGAGAGGGCCTCCCTCCGAAGCCGCCTTGAGGCGCGCGGCGCCCTGGCCCGCCACAAGTCCTAAATTTAGCCCCCCGCCGGATCCCCGCCATGCGCGATCCCGAGAAGTGCCTCGAGTGCTTTATCGAGGGGTGCACGGCCGCCAAGAACGGGGACCACGAGGGGGCCCTCGGCTGGTTTGACAAGGCGCTATCGGCCGAGCCGGGCAACTGCATGGTGCTTGACCACGTGGGCATGTCGCTTGAAAAGCTGGGCCGACGCAAGGAGGCGGCCGACTGCTTTGACCGCGCGCTCGAGGACGACCCAAAGTACCACGACGCGCTGAGGCACAAGGGCGACATGCTCTCAAGGTCCTCAGAGTACGCCGGGGCGGTCGCCTGCTATGAGGAGGCGCTCGACGTGGCGCCCGGCGACGCGACGCTGAGCGCCAACAAGGGCGTCGCGCTCGCCAACCTCGGGCGCCACGAGGAGGCGATATCGTCCTATAACGCGGCAATCGCGGCGGATCCAAAGATGCACCAGGCCCTGCTAAACAAGGCCGCCTCGCTCACCAGCCTCGGGCGCCACGACGAGGCGATAATATGCTGCGACGCGGCGCTCGACGTAAAGCCGGACGACGCCGACGCGCTGTACAACAAGGGCGTCGCGCTAGCCGCACTCGGCAGGAGCGAGGAGGCCATGGAGTGCCACGGCAGGGCCTCGAGGGCGCGCCCCGGGTACCACGCGGGGCTGCCCGACAGCGGCTCCGTCCTGGGCGGGGGCGGAAATGCGTCGGGGCCCGACGGGCACTATGCCGTCGGCGCGTCCCTTGCGGGGATGGGCATGGACGAGGAGGCCATCGAGAGCTTTGACAGGGCGCTCGAGTCGGCGCCCGACCACCTTGACGCGCTAGTCGACAAGGGGATATCGCTTGCCAGGCTCGGCAGGCGCGAGGAGGCGATATCGTGCTACAAGCTGGCGGCCGAGGCGCACCCGGACAACCCGGACCCGCCGTACAACATGGGGATCTCGCTCGGCGCGCTCGGCAGGACGGCCGAGGCGATGGCGTGCTATGACCTGGCGATAGCGGCGGCGCCGCACTACCGCGCCAACATCAACAAGGGGATACTGCTCTCGCAGGCCGGCAGGCACGACGAGGCCATACCATGTTATGACGAGGCGCTCCGGATAAAGCCGGGCCACCTCGAGGCCATATACAACAAGGCAAACGCGCACATGATGCTGGGCCGCGACGAGGAGGCCGTCCCCATATACGACGAGGTCATCGCGATCGACCCCAAGAACCACAACGCGCACTACTTCAAGGGCGAGGTGCTTGCCAGGCTCGGCAGGCACGACGAGGCCGCCGCCTCGATGGACCGCGTGCTGGGGATCGAGACGCGCCACGTCGACGCGCTGTGCAAAAAGGCCGCCTCGCTAAAGGAGCTGGGCAGGGCGGCCGAGGCGTCGGCATGCCTCGGCAGGGCGCTCAAGATAGCCCCCGACGACGCCGGCAAGATCTCGGAGCTGGCATCCAAGATGGGGCTGCCCGGCCCCGGCGGCCCGGATCCGGCGGTACGGGAGTGCTCGGCGCTCCGCAAAAAGGCCGCCTCGCTCGCCGACGGGGGCATGTACGAGGAGGCGGCCGATCTCTACGGCAGGGCCGCCGAGCTCGTCCCCGGCGACTATGACGCGCTGTACAACAGGTCCGTGATGCTCGAAAAGCTGGGCCGCCGCGCCGAGGCGATCGAGTGCCTCGGGCTCTCGCTCAAGGTAAAGCCCGACTATGAGAGGGCGCTGTACAACCGCGGCGTCCTGCTGGTCGAGGAGGGGCGGCACGAGGAGGCGCTCGAGTGCCTCGGGGTGATCCTCGAGTCGGGCGATGACGCGCCGGCGCTGTTCCACAGGGGGCGCGCGCTGGCCGGCCTCGGCAGGAGCGAGGAGGCCATGTCGTGCTTTGAGGCGCTGATCAAGAGGAACCCGGCCGACTTTAACGCGCTGGCGCAAAAGATCGCCCTGCTGGAGAGCCTCGGCAGGCGCGACGAGGCGGCAAGGTGCCAGTCTGACGCGGCCGCCCATCTGATGAAGATGCTCGGGAGCGGGTAGCGGGCGCCGCGCGCACGGCCCGCGCCACAGCGCATAAATACCGACGGGCCGGGCAGGCGGCATGGCGATGCGCACGATAGAGCCGCTCGGCGAGGAGGCATGGGAGGAGCTCATGCGCATAATCGAGAGGGGCCCCACCGAGGAGCAGAAGAAGATGCTGGAAAAGGCCGACAGGATATACGGGGACTGCTGGTAAGGCCGGGATCCGGGAGCCCCCGGGGCGGCGCGTACAAGGTTTAATGGAAATGACGCGCCAGCGGCGCCCAATGCGCCGGATCCCCGTACCATGCGCCGCGGCCATCTGCGCCGCGCCCCGGGACGCCCGCCGCGTTCCAGGACGGCCTCCCGGACTATCCGGACCTGCCGCCGGCGCCGCCCCCGCACATGCGGATGCCCATCCCGTGCCAGGATCCCGGCGCGCCCCCGGTCAACCAGACGGGGCAGCCGGAGCTCGGGGCCAGCATCCCCGCCCTGCAGGACGAGATCGACGCCGATCCCGGGGGCCCGGACGGGCAGGGGCGCCTCCGGGCCCGGCCCATCCCGGAGGGGCTTGACAACGTCTCCGTGCAGGAGCCCGGGGGCCCCTGCTTTTACGCGCCCTAGGGGGCCCGGGTTGGTTTAATACGCGCGGCGCCCCGCCCCGCCCCAGATGAGGCCGCTCCCCATACTGGCAGCCGCCCTGGCCGCCGCGCTCGCCGTGGCGCTGGCCGTCGCCCTGCCTACCCCGCAGGATCCGGCCCCGCGCCTCGGCCTGGCAGTAAACCTGCCGCCCGGCCCGGCCACCGTCGCGCAGGTCGACGCCGCATACCGTGACGCCGCCGGCGCCGGCGCGGGGCGCACCAACGCCTACATGTTCTGGAGCATCGTCGAGCCCGAGCCCGGCTCGTACGACTGGCGCAGCTATGACCCGCTACTCGGGGCCGCCTCGCGCAACGGGATGGACGTCACGCTCTTCTTCTCGATCGTCAACGGCGAGACGCTCGGCCCGTTCCCCGCCTGGATGGGCGACCCCGATATCGCGTCGCTTGATCCGGCGCGCGCGGCCTCCGTCATAGGCGCGGCCCTCTCAAGGTACCCGTCGATCGACTCGGTGCTGGTGTCCGGCCAGACGGAGTCGCAGTTCCGGCGCGGCGGCATCGCCGAGTACTCGGAGTTCTTCGGCTCCCTCTACGGGATGCTAAAGGCAGACCACCCCGACGTCCTGGTGGGAAACTCGTTCGCGCTGCACCACATAATCAACAAGGACCTCGGCCACCTCGTCTCCGAGGCGCCGCCGGGCGACTATGTGGCGTTCTCGTACTGGCCCGTCGACGCCGTCAACGAGATAACGGCGACCCCGGCCGAGGCGGCCGCCGACCTGCGGCGGGCGCTAGAGCTGGCGCCCGGCCCCGTCTCATTCTTCGAGGTGGCGTGGGGCACGTCGCCTGACGTGGGCGGCAGCGAGGCCGACCAGGCAGAGTTCGTCTCGGAGCTCGGGTCCCTGTACGGGGAGGGCGCCGGCCGGATACTGCACGCGACGTGGTTCCGCCAGCACGACGCCGAGCCTGGCACGTGCGGCGCCGCCCTGCTTGATATCGGAGGGCGCGACGTGGAGCTGACCGGCTCGGGGCTCGGCGGCAACGCCCACGTCATCGAGCGGCTCGACGCGTTCGTGTGCAGCTCGGGGCTGGTCCGCGCCGACGGCACCCCCAAGCCCGGCTGGGGGGCCTTTTCGGGATGACCACCCTGCTGATCGCAGAGGCGGCGCTCGAGACGGTCCCGCGCGAGCTTGGGCGCCACCCGTCCGTCGCCTCGCACGCGCGCAGGCTCGGCCGCGACCCGCAGGACCTCCTGCTTGACAACTCGTGGCATTATGCCGCGATGAAGGGGCTGCCGGGCGCCGCAAAGCGCGGCAGGCCGGACCTTGTCCACCACGCGCTGCTAGAGGCGACGTCGACGCCGATGTACGCCGCCGGCCGGCTCGACGTCCTGGTGCATACCGTCCACGACCGACTCATCCGGCTCGGCGCCGGCGTCAGGCTGCCGCGCTCGTACCACCGGTTCGCCGGCCTCGCCTCAAAGCTCTTCAGGGAGGGGCGCGTCTCGTCGGGCAGCGTCCTGCTCGAGATCTCAGAGTCGGACGTGCGCGGGGCGCTCGACGGGGTGGGGCCGTCGTCGGTCGCGGCGCTCTCGCCGGGCGGGACAAGGTCCACGTACCGGGAGGTGGCCTCCGGGCTTGATGATGACTCGTGCATCATCGTGGGGGGCTTTCAGAGGGGCGAGTTCTCCGCAGCGACGCTCGCGGCCGCCGGCCCGCTCGTATCGGTCGAGGACGAGCCGGTCGAGGCGCACGTCGTGATATCGAGGATCCTCTACGAGTGCGAGCAGGCGCGGTGACGCGGCCGGAAACAGGCTTTTTATGTAGCGCCCCGGGCCGCCCCCCCGCGCAGTCATCGTATAGCCTGGTCAGTATTCGGGGTTTCCAACCCCGTAACGCGGGTTCGAATCCCGCTGACTGCACTCGATTCTGAATGCCGGCCGCCGCCCGGCAACATTCGAGGGCCGGCGGTCCCCCGGCTTCCACGATCCCGCGCATGGTACCCCCCCTCCCGGGGGCGGTAAATATGCCTATCGAACGGGCGGTTTTCCGCGGCGCGCGCCGTGATCACCGCGGCGCGCCGGCGGCGCGTGCCAGGTGTGAGGTGGACCGGAGTATGTATCCCGGGCCAGAGTGTGTCCTACTGTTATGGCCGACGGGCTCCGTCCCCTTGGCCCCTAGAACAAGTGGATGTCCATGGATCAGTCGTACTCTTTCTTGAGGGTCCTCTGGAAGGGCTTGATGTAGCCGTTTGCTTGCGACGCATTGACACGGATGTAGTCAGGCCGGGTGATCAGCAGGCGGACATCCTCCATAATCCCATGTTCATGTACTGGGCCCCACTATCTGCCCTGAAGTGTCGCGCACGGGGCCCGTAGTGCCACGGCTTGTTGTCCGAGATCTTGAGAATCCTGCGGATGCTCACACCCATGCCGCGCAGGGCCCGGGCCGCGCTCATCTTTGGTTCTCTCTGGGCCGCCACCTTATGATCATGCGGATCCATGGGCGACGGGCTCCCCTGACGTATGCCATCACCCGAGACCAATCCGGCGGGACGAGAAAGCCTGCCGAATCGACGGGATCGGTTTAAATAGATCGATCGCGGCCCGAACCCCCGTGAAGTATCTCGGGCTGCTGGCGGTCTTGGGACTGCTCCCGCTTCTAGGTTCCGCGTACGCCCAGATGACAGACGATCTTGCAGGGCAGGCCCCGCCCCCCGCGATCCTGCCCGAAGATGACACAGTAGGCCCGGTGGGCCTAGTCGACGAGCTGATGCTCGCTCACTCCGATCTTACCGACATAATGTTGCGGCAAAGCATAGGCGACTTTGACACGCCCGATCTGCCATTCCTGCTGACGTACGTGGACGAGGACATTGGGAGCTGATTGTGGTAATGGATGCCTTTGCCGCCCTGCTCGGGTTCGAGTACGAGGAGGACGCGGTCCGCGTCGCCATAGGACGGGATGTCCAGGTGAATGTGCTCTACGGCGAGATCTATCTAGAGGCGGCGCCGAGCCGTACCCAGCAGTGGATCCAGCTGTACAAGGAAAAGTGCATCAATGTGCGCCCGGGCCATGTAGCGATATGTAATTATGCCACAAACCTGCTCAGGCAAGCCGGCGTGAATCTGTCCACCCTGGGCTCCACCACGTCATCCAGGACGCTCAGTAGCCAGAACCCGTGCAACGCCGGTTCCAGCTCCCTTGCGTGCTATTATTACAGGTTGTATCAGGACAATTGCATACCGCGTCATTCCATAAGCCGGTGTACCACGTACGCCGCTCAGATAGAGTCGGCCGGCTACGCCCTGCCCACGACGGCGCCCAACCGCGACACCACGCCCCCCGTGATCACCGTGCCCCGCACCATAATCAAGACCACGTCAGACCCCGACGGGGCCCGCGTCTACTATTCCGTGTCGGCCCGCGACGGCGTCGACGGGCGGGTCTCCGTGAGCTGCAGCCCGCGCAGCGGCTCCACGTTCGACACCGGGTACACCAGGGTGTCCTGTACGGCCCGAGACTCTGCCGGCAACCCGGCATCGAGAAGCTTTTACGTCAATGTCCGATACAACCCCGCTGACACCACGCCCCCCGTGATCACCGTGCCCGGGACAATAACAAGGACCACGTCAGACCCCGACGGGGCCCGCGTCTACTATTCCGTGTCGGCCCGCGACGGCGTCGACGGGCGGGTCTCCGTGAGCTGCAGCCCGTCCAGTGACTCTGTGTTCGCGGTGGGATCGACTACGGTGTCATGCACCGCTAGTGACTCGGCAGGCAACGTGAGGCGCGCCAGCTTTGTAGTGAACGTTAAGCTGAATCACATGATCACCGTGCCGGATACAATAACTAAGTCTACCACCAATCCGAATGGACTAGTCGTCGAATATCAAGTCACCGCTAGGGACGAGTCCAACATAATGTTGAGCCCCGTATGCAGCCCGGCCAGTGGCTCCTTATTCCCAGCGAGGCCCACCACCGTAAACTGCACCGTCGAGGACTCGTCCGGCAACGTGGGGCGTGCAAGCTTTCTTGTAAACGTGCTGTTTCATGTGCCCGACGACGTAGAATTTTATGGGGGCGAAACATACATTATGATATTCCGTAACTCAACAGGAGCCTATTGGAGTACTGGTACCATAACGCTCGGAGCCAGTGACACAAACGGAGCTGTCGGTATGGTTGTATCGGGACATACGGCTGAAATTGATGATCCCAACATCTATAACCACAGGTTTGTATCAAATGATGCGTCTTCCTCCCCTCCTGATACGACCGTCGTATCTTACAATGTGCCGGTCGCTCATGTTGGTGGCTCAGTAGACGCGGCATTCATACTCATAACGGAACCCAATATTATAGTGCATGACCAAATCCGGGCCCACGACGGAACTATAATAGACGTGACGCAGGGCCGTCTGGCAGACGTAGACAGAATTGAGCCGATCCACATCTATGGCATTAACAATAATGGAATGGGAACTCTCTTGTTCAAAAATGCTACATCCGGGTCAGGCCTCGCCAATGTGGGAATCAGTAACTATGCTAGTAGCGGTGGTGACAGCGGTGCCCCCATAATTCATTATGAAGATGATACTGCACATATAATTGGCTCTCATGTAGGAGTTCTGTGTGTATTTGAATCGCCTTCAGAAGGCCAGCAGCGTATTAATGTGAATGGCTACTATTACTTATGTGATGGTGATACAGATGTCTTCTACTATACGCTGTTCAGCGCATGGGAGAACATTGTGGATACACTTGACCTTAGATAAACGTGTGCTCGTGCCGGCGATTACAGCTGCCATACTGTTCACATCTATGGCGGCTCTTACACAGGCCGATTCTGATGACCTTGTGGAGGACAAGCCAGCGGTAGATCAGATCCCCAACGGGTCCGAAATGGATGCGGATCCGGCCAGGGCCGCCGTAACTACATCTGCAGACGAGTACGCGGTGCTCATCATGCCGAACGCGAGCGCCCCCGGGTGCGAGAAGGACGACACGTGCCTCCTGCCGTCGTGGATCGCCGTCAAGGCCGGCGACACGGTGACATGGAACAACACGGACACGGTGTCCCACACCGTGACCTCGGGCACCGTGCGGGGCGGCCCCACGGGCGCCTTTGACAGCGGCCTTTTGCAGTCCGGCGGGCAGTTTTCTGTAACGCTGGACGAGCCTGGTGCGTACGAGTACTATTGCATCATACACCCATGGGTTGCCGGTGAGGTGGCCGCCACGGGACTTGGGCACAAGGGCGCGCCGGAGCCGGCCACCGTGGAGCCGGCCGACGAGCTAGGGCAGGCGACCGCGCCTAGCGTGGATCCGAAACCGATTGAAAAACAGCACTGCGTCGAGGTCGCAAAACGTGAGAAACCCGGTAAATTCACATGCTTTTACACCGAAAAGGAAGCAAATGACTTCCGGGACGCCTGTTCGCTGTACGGTCCCGGAAAAACCATTGTCTGTACCAGGTACTATTGGGTGGGCTCGGAAGCAGCATCAGCGTGTGACCCTAGCCCCGATCCATTTAGCGATGCCTGTGCGATCAAACTTATATACAAACGTGTGGATTAACGTCTGTATTTGTGACGTTCCTGCTCGTGATTAGTCAGAGTACACGTTCTTTTGGACGGTAACTAGGCTGATCTCCCTGTACCTGCCGTCTCTGGACATTCCTTCCACACCGCCACCTTGTCAAGCGTGTCCGAATAGACGCTGTCCTTCCGGAGGAATATCTTTGTGAGCCTCTCAAACTCGGCACCTAGGGCCACGGCGGTCCTGTTGTTCCTGCGTATCTCATCTAGGATGTCATAGAACGTCTTTGGTTTCTTGGGGTCCCTACCCCCGGGGCCCCTCCTAGCCATACCTGCCGTCTCGTCTAGTACCGCCGCAGGTGGTGCCGAGCCCCGCATATCCGGCCCTTTCATGCCCGGGCCGCAGATGGCTGGCAAATATGCCTTGCTCGGATCCACGGCCCGGGATCCGCAGAAACAGGTACTAGACTAGGAAAAAAAAAAAGGGGGGGGGGCAGGCTCAGAGGCGGTAGCCGCTGGCCCGGTCCCGCCCCTCTTCCTCTGCCTTTGCGTCCTCCTCGGCCTTCTGCTCGATGAGGTCGATGGCGTGCCTCTCGGCGGTCTTGGCCTCCCTGTCGGTGATCCCGGGCTTGCCGGGTATGCCGACCAGGACGCCCCGCCGCTCGGAGAGCACCACCGGCTGCCCCGGCTTGATCTCCATCCGGATCACCAGGGCGGGCGGGATCGTCAGGATGTACGACGGCTTCCGCCACTGCAGGACGCGGGTGTACGACTTCTTTGGGTCCATGACCCCAAGATCCCGTCTGCATAAAAGGGGGTATTACAGGCATGTCAGGCAGTCATAATGACTGCCTATTTGGGCACCATAGGGGATGACCCCCTTACTGCAGCTAGAACAACTACATTGACTGCCTGTCCCGAAAATCCACGCCTGAGAGATCCTATGTATCTTCCCGCATTACTTCATAATAACCAACGACGGGGACCAGCTTTCGAAAAGAAAAACCAAACATATCCGGAGGATCCGTACCCCTGGCGCTCTCGGGCCTCCTACCGGCCCGGACACCCGATCCCTCTCAAAACCCGGCCCGTGTTTTGAATTTCCCAGGCTGTGACCCGTCCCGGACGGGAGACGTTCCCTTGCGCAGATCACCACCGGGACCGGCACACCCGTCTCTCGCCGGCGGGCCCTCTCGGCCCGCTTGTCGCCCCCCGCCATGTCGGCCCGGCCTCCAGCCGGGCTTTGCGCCAGCAGGCTCTTGACAGTCGGCGTCTTGGCTTGGCGTCTTGGCTTGGCGTCTTGGCTTGGCGTCTTGGCTTGGCGTCTTGGCTTGGCGTCCCCCCCGGCTCTCGGCTGGTTCCTGACGTGGTGTCTGTCCGGCAGGCCCCCTCTCGGCTTGACGGCTCGGCTTGACGGCCCCGGCTTGACGGCTCGGCGCCTCCGCCCCCATGGCATCCGCCCTGTTCCCGTATCAGTTACCGGCTTCAGGTCGGCCCCCAGAGCGCCCCCGGACATACGGCAGGCGCCTCTCCCCGGAGATACCGCCCCTAGGATCAACACCAAAGCCACCAAACGACCTCCGACGAGCCCCGGCCTCTGTGCTCCGGACGAGGACTACAATGGACGGTCCGGGTAGGACGACCGCAACCCGGCAGGCTATCCCGTACACGACACGGCCCACCATGGGGTCCAGAACGGCCCAATCCGGAGCGGCATAAAAGGGCCCCTCCGGGTGAGAGTCGCCCCCCTCTAATCGGCAACTGTTGCCGGTTATCAGAGTGTCAATACACCTCTAATCGGCAACTGTTGCCGGTTATCGGAGTGTCCCTACCAGATACGTGGTAATTGCACGCCTCTGACTGATTACCGGCACCGGATGGGGGAGGGGGGTTGAGGGGGCGCCGGGGACGCGGAGGCCCCTCCATCTAGGGGGCAGCGCCGGGTCCCGCCCGGCATGGGGGCGCCCCCCGACCGGGACGACCGGATCTCATCCAGGGCAGCCCGTACCACCCGGTCCCGGCATCCTCCGGGATCCCGTCGGGCCCCCGGGGCGGTAACGGGCGGCGGGGAGGCCCTCCGGGTGATGGGGGAGATACGGGGATCTGTAATGGCCCGGATCACGCCGGCGAAAGGGGCCTTTTATGTAATCCAATCTTGGGGGTCATGGTAAGGATCGGCCTCGACATCGGGACGGGCTTTGTAAAGTGTGTCACCGACAGCCACCGGTTCAGGTTCCCCACCCTCTACGTGAGGCGCCACCACGGCGAGTGGACAAAGGGGACGTCCGAGGCCGTCGGCCAGAGGGCCCTTGCCATGCTCGAGGCGCCGGGCGCCGCCGCGTTCGCCCCGATACTCCGGGGGCGGCCCGACGAGCAGTACGGCAGGCAGGTCGAGATGCTCATCTCCGAGGCCATCGGGATGGCGCTCGCCGGCGAGGGGCGCAAGGCCGACTCTGCAGAGGCAAGCGTGGTGGCCGGCCTCCCCTACTATGCCGCAGAGTACAGGGACCAGGTGCTAAAGCACGTCAGGCGCGCATCCAAGATCAAAAAGTGCGAGGTCGTCGCCCAGGCCGCCGGCACCCTGGTATCCATGGACCTGAGGAGCGGGATCGTCGTGTCAATGGGGCAGGGGACCACCGAGATCATCGCGATCGATGGCGAGCAGGTCATCGACGGCGAGAGCTCGAGGTGGGCGTCGGACTTTATCACCCGCAAGATCTCAAAGTTTGCACACCTTGATACCGAGGCCCTGAAGGCGCGGGCCGCCACCTGCAAAAAATACGCAAAGGTGCTTGCCGGGAACCTGGGCCGCGAGGTCCGCGAGATGTCGGCCCGGCACGGCGACTCTTACGGGCTGGTGCTCTCAGGCGGCGGGATCCTCATCCCGGGGGTGCTTGACAGCCTGAGGGAGGCCCTCGGGGACCTCCGGACCACGGTGCCCGGGGACCCGGTCATGAGCAACGCCGTCGGCCTGCACAGGCTGGCCCGCTAGGCGATCCGAACCGTTATAAGGAAAGTACCGGAATATACGGTAATGGTCAAGTTCAGGTACGGGTTCGGGGCCTCCTTCCACGGCTCCAGCAAGGCCCTGCTGGGCGAGATGATCCCGATAGTCGAGGACTATCACGGGAGGGGATACACGCTGACCGTCCGGCAGCTCTACTACCAGCTGGTGTCCCGCAACGTCGTCTCCAACTCGCTCCCCTCGTACAAGAGGGTCTCGAACATGCTGCTCAAGGCCCGGATGAAGGGGCTGGTGGACTGGGACGCCATAGAGGACCGGGGCCGGAAGCGCCGGATGCCCGGCGAGTACGAGTCCATGGCCGAGTTCGTGGAGGCCATCAAGGGGGCGTACCGCCGGTGCCGCTGGGACGGCCAGAAGCACTATCTGGAGGTGATGGTCGAAAAGGAGGCGCTGGCGGGGGTGCTGGAGGACGTGGCCGTCAAGTACCACGTCTCCCTGGCGGCCAACAAGGGGTACACGTCGGCCAGCGCCATGCACGACGTGGCCGGGCGGATGAGGTACCAGACCAACAGGGGCATAAAGTGCCACATCCTGTACCTCGGGGACCACGACCCGAGCGGGATGGACATGGTCCGGGACATCAAGGACAGGCTGTCCCAGTTCTGGGCGTTTCCAAAGGTGGAGAGGATCGCGCTCAACATGGACCAGATAAGGGAGCACGACCTGCCCCCCAACCCGGCAAAGAAGACGGATCCGCGCTCCCGCAAGTACGCCGCCAAGTACGGCGGGGACTCGTGGGAGCTTGACGCCCTGGATCCCGCGATCCTGGAGGACATGCTGGAGAAGGCCATCCTCAGGCACCTTGACGTAAAGGCGTACATGGCCGTCGTCAAGCAGGAGGCTGAGGACACGAAGAGGCTGGAAGGGATTGCCACCGGCGCATGATGCCTCCCGCGGGCCCGGATATCCGGTACTAGTCCCAGAACCGGGCCGTGCCGGGCACGGTGGGGACGGCCTGACGGGGGCGCGGGAACCACGGGCGGCCCGGGGCATCCAGCAGGCCGTGCGGGGAGGCAGTCCGGGATTGGGACTAGTACCATCTTCCGAGAGCCCCGTGGAGGCAGCTCTGGCCAGTTTTCCGGTTCTAGTCCACAAATCCGGCAGGGGGGTGGGGTCGTGGTCCTAGACTCCACACCCATTCCGATCCACATGGGTGAAGCGCTGGTTGGACGCGCCCTCCCGGATGCTTACAGGGATGTTCTGCTTGGGCACAGGCAGCGGCTCCGGAGCACACTACAGGATCTCGGCTCGGGGCCGGTCGGCAGGATGATTGACGACAAGTTTCAGAGGTTTGGCCCGACGGCAGCGGCAGACAGGATCCGGCAATCACTGATCCCGTCCAAGGTCGTGTTCTCACACATCTCCCCGGTAGTCAGGTGGTCGGATCTTGGCATGTACGAGGAGGCGCTTGCCATCGCGAGGCGCCACAGCCGCGCCCTACGGAGGCTGGATGACGACCTGGCGGGGCGTGACAGGTGGATCATGGGGTACATGAAAAGGCACCCGCGCCTCTACAGGGGGATTGATCTAGCGGAGTTTGAGACCGTGGTCCGGCTGCGCGGAGCCTTTGGCTTCCACAACAGGTTGGGGTATGCAGCTAGAACGGACTTTGCATCGTTCACAATAGATGCTGGAATCGCCACGGTGTTTGCGGTCAAAAGGACCCCGCCGGGACTGGTCGTGGAGGTCGACGTATCGGACGTGGATCTATCCGGATATGAGGCGGCTGGTTATCAGGCTAGGAATTCAGTCCGTGTGACGCGGGGTGGGAGGGGCATATTCAACCCATATGAGGGGTTCGGCGGTAGCGTGTCGGGCCTTCTAGTACGGGAGGCTGAGATCCGCGCTAGGGCCGGTTCAAGGCCTCCTGTCCGGTCCGTGGGGGCCCTTGGATCCGCCTCCAAATTCAAGAGCCGGCTGGCAAGGGCGGTGGCCATTCTGGAGGGCATCCAGGGCAGCAAGATAACAATTAAGTACGTGGGGGACAGGCCATGACCATGGCAGAAAAGTTCACCGCCAACGAGGAGTGGGCGATCCGGGCCCTGATGAAGGAGTGCGAGTACACCCGGGAGGAGGCCATCATCCGCATGAAATCTGGGATGGCCTAGGAGGCCGAATTCGCCGACGGGTTGGGGCCCCTGTATTGGTGTTTGTTATTGCGAGGTTCTAGTCCTTGGCCTGCCGGCTGATCATACCCAGCAGGTTGTTTATCGTCTCCTGCTGGCGGGCGTTGGCCTCCTCGAGCTTTTTGATTCTAGAGTCCACGTCGCCCCCCGGGGCCGGTCCCGCCGCGCCCTTGGGCGCGGCCCTTCTTGCCGGCGCCCGGGCGCGCCTCCTCGGCTCCCTCTCCATGGGGTGGCAGGCCCCCTCCATGCTCTCCCCGCACTTGGTGCACGCCCCCCTGTCGGCCGTGTTCACCATCGCGCACTTGGGGCACTGGCGCGCCAGCAGTATGGCGGACCTTCGCTTGCCGCCGCGCATCCCGTGCAGCCTCAGGACCGCGTCCTCCTGGTCGGAGCTGGCAAGGTGCTCGTAGACACTTATCATGTTGGACGACCTTGACCAGTTGCCGTAGATCTTTGCCACGTTGCCCATGATCTTGCTGTACTCCGTGAGCGCCGTGTGCCGGAACAGGTACGGCCAGATCCTCTTCCTTATGCCGGCCCGCTTTTGCGCCGACTTTATCAGGTAGGCAAACGCGTTGTAGTGCATGACCCCCTCCCCGTTCCTCTCGTGGAACAGGAACGACTCCGGGTCGTCGGCGCGCGGGTGCCCGGCGAGCCACTCGCGCAGGGGACCGTGGCTCGACACCAGGGTGAGCGACTTTGGGCCCGTCTTGCCGGTGGTGGTGACCTTTGCGAACCCGTCGTGCAGCTCGACGCCGCCCACCCGGATGGACAGGATCTCCCCCGGCCGGTATGCCCCCTCGATCAGCATGAATATCAGCGCCACGTTGCGCCTTACCTGCCTCCCCCCGTCCTTTACGGCCTGGACGAGCCGCAGCATCTCGTCCTCGGTCAGCAGGTCGATCGACTGTACCTTGCTGTGACGCTCCCGGAACGAGCCCGGTGTTATCCATGACACCATCGGGTCGTAGCTGCCGCCGCGCGACCTGTTGGGCACCTCGTCGTGCATTGCAAAGTGGTAAAAGCGCTTGAGGCACGTCAGCAGCTCCTTCTTTACGCTGTTCGCGTACCCGGAGTCGGCTATGGCCCTGTGTACGTCCTCGATGTCCGCCCGCGTCCACGACGTCACGGGCTTGCCGCAGATCCCGAGTATCTTTGCGATCCCGGTCGCGTAGCTTGATATCCTGCCGTACGAGCTGTTGTTCATGCGCAGCCGGTCAAGATACCTGCGCGCGATCTCGTGGTTCTGCCCCGGGTGTTTCTCGGCGATCCTCCGGAGCTCGAGCCCGGTGCGGTACCTTGACTTGTGGATGTCGTCCCTCACGCCCCTTAACTTCGGGTCGTATTTAAAGGGGGTCTTCAGTCCCGCGGCGCAGGCGCCGGGCCTTGTCGCGCGCCTCAACGCGCCTCCTCCCAGTGTCTTCCGCACGTTTTCGAATATCGCTTGAAAAAACAATCGACGAAAACGCCGGTGGCGCAGGCACGAAACGGCATGCCTGCAGGCGTGGATTTCGGGCCGTCTTCGAATATCGCTGACTGCATATGGCTTTTATCGCGCCCCCGGCGCGGCCCCCCATGGTACGTGGACGCCCCGCCGATGCGCTAGCCAGGATGACCCGCCTGGTGGAGGGCGCCGTCCGCCTCTCAAGGTCCGAGCCCGCCCTGGCGGCCCGGCACGCCCGGATGGCCCGCGACATCTGCACCCGCCAAAAGGTGCGCATGCCGTACCGACTCAGGATGGCCTACTGCAGGAGGTGCAAGTCATTCATCCCGCCCGGCTCCGGCTCCCGCGTCCGGCTCCGCGGCAGGCCGCGCGGCATACGGGTCACCTGCCTCCTCTGCGGGCACACGCACCGCAAGCTGCTGCCGCGGTGACCGGGGCGATCCCTATATACCCCCGCCGCGCGACCGTCCCCCATGGAGGAGATGGCGGAGGCGCGCAGGTGCATGTACCTGCTGCTGCGCGCCCCCGAGTTCGAGCCGGGCGCCGAGTCCGTCCCGCCCGCCGCCCGGATCCACGAGTCGGCGCTCATCTTCAAGGATATCGAGCGCGGCCTCCCGCTCACCTTCGAGGTCTCAGTCGACGGGTGCCGCTGCCCCGCGCTTGCGGCGGCGCTCGAAAAGGCAGAGGAGTCGGGGCTCGTCTCGAGCGGGGACGGCGGGTACTCGCTGACCCCGACGGGCACAAAGGCGGCCGCCCCCGCCTGGGACGAGGTCGACATACTGGACCACATGCGCGCAAGCGAGGCAAAGGACGTCATGAACCGCCTCGGCCCAAAGGGCGCGGTGGCATACCTGTACTCTGCGTTCCCCGGCGTCTGGAACGACCGCAAGACCGGCGTAAAGGCGAACATATGGGGCTCGACGACCGCGTATGCCATGTTCAGGGAGGCGGGGCTCTCGATGACGCGCTGCTCGGCGATGGCCGGCATGGACTATTTCAGCTTCATGCTTGACGTCGCAAAGAAGGGGATCGTCACGTATCCTGTCCCCGTCGACGAGATGAGAAAGGACATCGAGTCGCTCAGCCTGCCCGAGAAGGTGGCCGGCGGCCCGACCGGCGGCCCGCCGCCGGACCCGCGCGAGCTCGAGCGCGCCCCCATGGTGCGCGCGCGCCTGCCAGAGGGCGAGAAGACCATCCGCATCCCCGGGCCCGACCCGGACGAAAAGTCCTCCCACATGGGCGCCGGCGACGGGATGGTAGTCGACGCGTTCCACGCAAAGCACGAGAACCGCCTCGTGATGACGGCCGACATGAACATACGCAAAAAGTGCAAGATCCTGGGGGTCTCCCAGATAGACACGCTCGGGTTCGTGGCCCTCAGCCAGCGCTCGGGGAACGGGGACCGGCAGGAGGCCGTCAGGGCGTACGACCAGATGGCAAAGCAGCAAAGGCCCGGCATCACGCGCGACGAGTTCCTCTCCCTGTTAAAGTGAGCCCCGGCTGTGCCGGGGATCCGGATCCGCATCACCCGGGGGGCCGTCCATGGACCGGCCCGCGGATCTCCAACGGGGCCCCGGCCCCCCTCGATGGTTTATAATACGCCCCGGCGGCCCCGGCCCCGTTGGCAAAGGTGTACGATGTCCCCGCGGACGACCTCGTGCTGAGGCTGGCCGCCGAGCTAAAGGGCGAGGACCTCCCGCCCCCCTCCTGGCTCCCGTTCGTCAAGAGCGGCTCCCACGCGTCCCGCCCGCCGCACGACGGCGACTGGTGGTACGCCAGGTGCGCCTCGATACTGCGCCGCGTCTACATGGAGGGCCCCGTCGGCGTCAACGGCCTCCGCAAGATATACGGCGGCGGCAAGCCGTCCGGCTACGGGGCGGCGCACCACCGCAAGGCGGGCGGCGCCATAATCAGGGGCGCCGTGCACGGCCTTGAAAAGCTCGGCTACCTCTCGCGCGCAGAGCCGGGCGGCCGCTCGATATCGAGCGCCGGGATGAAAAAGCTCGACAACCTGGCCACCGTGATGCTAAAGGAGATGGCGGAGCGCGACCCCCGCCTAAAGGTGTACGCCTGACACATCATGAGCTACGACGACCTGCCCGCCGGGGAACAGCCGGATCCCGACCCCGCGAGGGATCCTGCCCGCGCCCAGGCCCGGGAGGCGGCGCTGCGCCAGATACTGGAGCCGGACGCCCGCAACCGCCTTGCCAACATCCGCATGGTGAGGCCCGACCTGGCAGAGTCCGTCGAGGAGTACCTGGTCGGGATGGCCTCCCAGGGGCGCCTTGGCGGCAAGGTGGACGACGGGCAGCTAAAGCAGCTCCTCCAGTCGATGCAGCGGCCCCGGCGCGACTTTAGGATCAGCCGCGTCTAGCCGGCGCGCATGTCGGCCGCGCGCAGGAGCGCCTCGAGATACAGCAGGATGAACGGCCCGTGCCGGCCGTATAGCCGCCTTGATATGGCGTCCCACCTTGCCGGCTCCATCAGGAACCCGATGCCCGGCTCCTCGATCCCGCCGCCGAGCGGCGTGGCCGGCAGCTCGTCCTCGACGCGCGGCACCCCGGCGTGGAACCGGCCGTGGTGCACCATCACCAGGTACGCGACTATATCGGGGAACCGGCCCGTGCATGATACGGCGCACCCCCCGACCAGCTCGTGGTAGAACCCGTCAAGCTCCAGCCTTATCCGGGGGCGCCTCTTTGCCCAGTGGACGTCGCGCGGCGCGCCGGATCCGGCGAGCAGCGCGTCCTGGAACCTCGGGTGCGACTTTGCCCAGTCGTGGTACCGCGCCGCCTGGAGCAGCTCCGGGGTGAACCCGAGCGGGATCTCTGCGCAGATGCCCGCCATCACCCCCTCGGCCCTCGACGAGTGCTCCGGCAGCGAGAGCATCCCGTCCCCGCCGGGGTTCCTCGGCGGGTCGGCCACGCGGGGCGGCGGGGACCCCATGTGCTCCTCAATGTCCGCGTGGGCGCCCGTGTCAGTCTCGTACAGCCTGCGCGCCGGCAGCTCGGCGGCCGGCCCGCCGCGCGCCGTGCAGGACACGTTGTACGCGCCATGCCTCCGGTGCAGCGCGGCAAGCCCCTCCCACGCCGGGTCCGGCCTCCTCATCACCCACCTGGCGTCGCAGTTGAGCAGCCCCATCTGCATCGACCACCTCTGGCTCCTCGTCCCGTACCCGCGCCCGAGCGCCCTTGAGAGCAGCTCGTCGCGCGTGCCGGTCAGCACCATCCTCCTCTCCGGCGAGGCCTCCCACCCGTGGTCGGCCACCCTGGTGGCGCCCCACGCCGAGCCGGCCAGCCTCTCGTGCTCGTCCTCGCCATCTATGACGCAGACGAGGCGCCTCGGCGCGGCCGGGTCCCCCGCCCACCCCGACACGTGGTCCTCCCAGAACACGGCGCCGCGGGGGGCCCCCGCCGATATAACTGTCCGGGGACGTGCCTGAAATCCCCCGGCAACTATTAAAGAGGGCGGCCCGCGGCCCCCGGAGGCAGATGGCAACCAAAAAGTCGCACGGCAGGTCCCACGGGTTCCGCCACAAGACGAGGTCCGTGATGAGGAAGCGGGCCCCCCGCGGCGTCTCGTTCATGCTCCGCGAGTACAGCCCCGGCCAGCAGGCGCTAGTCATTATAGACCCCCGGCAGCACAAGGGGCTCCCCCACCGCAGGTACCACGGCAAGGTGGGGATCGTCAGGGAGGTGGGCAGGCGCGCAGTCACCCTTGATGTAAGGCTTGGAAAGAAGCAAAAGACGCTGGTCACGCGGCTGGACCACATAAAGCCGTTCGGTGTTGCCTGATGGAGGAGTCAAAGCCCCGCCAGCCGGTCTCGATGCCCGAGGTGCGCGAGATACTCTCGCATGTCGACCCCGAGGAGATGGACCAGATACAGAGGTGGACGTTCGACTATGTCTCAAAGTTCTCCACCTCCGAGTACAAGGAGGCCCGCGAGATGAAGCGCAGGCTCGTAAAGGAGTGCGAGCTGACCGAGGACGAGGCCGTCGAGATAATCAACATACGCCCGACGACGCTGGCGGAGCTCAGGTCGTTCACGTACGGGTGGAAGAAGCTCATACTGGCAGAGACGCTTGAGAGGATCATCAAGATCATAAAGGAGCACTCGTAGGGGGGGCCTGGCTCCTGGCACCGAGAAAGTTCGAGGAGCATGCGCGCGTGCTTGACTTTAACCCGCGCGGCAGGTCGCTCGTGTCGCGCGGCCGGAGCGGCTCGCTCGCGGTCGTCATCGGCGAGGGGCGCCTCGTCCTGCTCGAGGTCGAGACAAAGCCGGGCGCCTCGCCGTCCCCCGGCGACCGGATGCGGCTGTCGGGCGCCGACGGCCCCGGCGAGGCCAGGGTGGTGGGGCGCGTCGAGTACCGGCGCCTGCCGCGCCACGTGCAGAACCTGGTCGGCGGGATAATCGAGCAGATAGTCAGGTCGTCAGAGGAGCGGTTCGTCGACTATGTGAACCGGGCCGGCCCCGTCAGCCAGCGCGCGCACGCGCTCGAGATGATCCCCGGCGTCGGCAGCACCGTCTTCCGCGTGATCCTCGAGGAGAGGGAGCGGGCGCCGTTCTCAAGCTACGCGGACATCGAGGAGCGCACCGGCCTGCGGGATCCCGCGGGCCGGCTCGCCGAGCGGATGACCGAGGAGGTGGAGGGGCGCACCAGGGTGAGCCTCTTTGCGCAGAGATGAGGCTCGGGCAGCACTTCCTGAGGGGGTCCCGCGAGGCGTCCCTCATCGCCGATGCCGCCCGGATAACGGGCCGCGATACCGTGTTCGAGCTAGGCACCGGTAGGGGGGCGCTCACCCGGGAGCTCTGCCGCCGGGCCGGCCGCGTCATATCGGTCGAGGCCGACGGGCGCCTCGCCGCCGAGGCGGCGCGCAGCATGGGCGCCCCCAACCTCGAGCTGCGGCACGGCGACGGCGTGGGGGCGGCCGACGAGTTTGACGTCTTTGCGTCGAGCATCCCGTACATGAGGAGCCGCGAGATAGTCGAGTGGCTCGCGTCGCTCCGGTTCGGGCGCGGCGCCCTGCTGGTCCAGCGCGAGTTCGCCGAGAAGATCGCCTCGCCCCGCCGCGCCATCGGGGTCATCGCGTCCCACGCGTTTAGCATCGAGGAGGCCGGCCGCGTCGACAGGTCCAGGTTCGACCCGCCGCCCCGCGTCGACTCCGTCGTCATATCGATAACGCGCCGCAACGTGGTCCGGCCGGCGCACGCGCGGGCCATACACGGCCTCTTCTCGTACAGGCGCAAGACGCTCCGCAACGTGCTCGGCAGGTTCGGCGTCGAGTCGGGGCGGGAGGGGCGGCTTGAGGACATGGGGGGTGACGAGATCGCCGGTCTCGCGGCCGGGATCGCCCGCTGAGTACCCGCCGTCGGAGGACACGTTCCTCCTCGCCGACTATATAGGCGGCGCGCGCGGCGGGGCGGCGCTCGACATCGGGACCGGCTCGGGATACCTTGCGCGCCTGCTGGAGGGCAGGTTCGGCCTGGTGGTGGCCACTGACATCGACGCGGCCGTGCTGGCCGACCAGACGTATCCGGCAGGCGACCGCGTCTGCTGCGACGCCGCGTCCGCCCTCAATATGTCGTTTGACCTTGTCGTCTGCAACATGCCGTACCTTGCGACAGAGTCCGTCGAGGACCCGGCCACGGACGGGGGCCCCGGGGGCACCGAGGTGCCGCTCCGGATACTGCGCTCGGCGCGCCCGCGGATCGCGCCCGGCGGCAGGATGGCCTTTACGACCACGTCGCTCTCGGACCACGGGAGGCTCGTCGCCGAGTGCGCCCATCTAGGGATGCCCGCCCGAATAGCGTCGCGGAGGCGGCTCTTCTTCGAGGAGCTGCTGCTGGTCGAGGCCTCGCTACCTGCGCAGTGACGCCGCCGCGGCCCCCGCTATCGCGGCCGACATCTGCGAGGTCGTCGCCGACCCCCCGATGTCTGCCGTGACGGCCCCGCCGCCGTTTATGACCTGCTCCGCGGCCGAGAATATGGCGTCGCGCACGTCGGCCTCCCCCATGTGGCCGGCCATCCAGGCGCCCGACAGTATGGCGGCGGCGGGGTTGGCCGCCCCCCTGCCCGCGATGTCGGGCGCGCTGCCGTGCGCGGCCTCGAACATGGCGAACGCGTCCCCGATGTTGGCAGAGTAGATGAGGCCGATCGAGCCGGCGAGCCCCGATGCCAGCTCTGATATTATATCCATGAAGAGGTTCGTGCTTGCAAGGACGGCCCCGTTGAACTGCTCCGGCCTCAGCACCATCTGCTGCGCCATGTTGTCGATATAGATCTCGTCGACGCCGAGCCCCGCCGCGCCGGCCGCCCTCCTTGCCGACTCCCAGAATATGCCGTCGGTCTTCTTTAGTATGTTCCTCTTTGTGATGGCGACCATCCTGCTCATGCCGCGCTCGACGGCCCACCTTGCGGCCGCGTCAAGCAGCCTGTCGCAGCCCCGCCTCGTCACCTTGCGTATGGCGATGGCCGCGCCGGGGCCCACGTCGGACTCGACCCCCGCGTACAGCCCCTCGGTCGCCTCCCTAAAGCATACAAAGTCAAGGTCGCGGCCCGGCGTGATCCGCTCGTAGGTCCTCACCGGCCTCACGTTCGCGTACAGCTCGAACCGCTGCCGGAGGGTGACTGCCACGCTCCTCGGGGCGCCCGGCTCCGGGATGGTCGTGGTCGGCCCCTTGAAGCAGGCGCCGCACTCGCCGAGCACCTGCGAGGTCGCCTCCGGTATGTAGGTGCTGTCCCTCCTGCCGTTCCTCTCCCACTGCTCCGACCCCGCCTCGCACTCGATGATCTCGATGCCCGTGTTGCAGGAGCGGAGCACCTCGAGCATGGCCCCGACGACCTCGGGGCCTATCCCGTCCCCCGGTATCACGGCGGCCTTTTTGTTCAAGCGGGCGGGCCGGGCCCGGTTTTCTATTTAATCCTTGGCGGATGTGTTGAATTTATTTACAGAGGCCCGGGGGGCCCCGCCGTGCGGAGGTCGCCTAGCATGGTAGGGCGTAGGATTGCTAATCCTATGTCCGCAAGGACTCGGGGGTTCAAATCCCCCTCTCCGCGCTCGACCCATACCCACGGGGCAACGGTTAATTGGACGCGGGGCGCGGCCACGGCCATGGAAAGAAAGCTCACAGAGGGCGAGGAACTGGCGGTCAAGATAATGATGGAGGAGTTCGGCTGCTCCCGGTTCGTGGCCATCGAACGCCTGGACCACTGGTCCTGATCCGCCGGTCTCCCGGCCCTGCTCCTGCCGTGGCCCGATCCTGCCGGTTCGAGCCCTGCCAAAACGCCGCCTGCCGCTACTGGCGTATGTCTGGATCCTTTTGATCCCGGGACACGTCCCGCCCGGGGGGCAACGGTTATCTGCGAGGGCCCGCCGGCCACGCCCGTGGAAAGGAAGCTCACAGAGGGCGAGGAACTGACGGTCCAGATACTGATGAAGAAGTTCGGCTATTCCCGGATCGTGGCCATCGACCGCCTGGACCACTGGTCCTGACCCGAGGGGGGCGCCACGGTTAATATTGTAGAACGGACCACGCCCGGCCATGGGACGCAGGCGCAGCCAGAAGGTGATGCCGAGGGGCCCGAGGAACGCGACCACGGGCATGTGCCCAAAGTGCCAGACCATCGGCAAGGTCTTCCTGCTCGGGCCGCCCGGGCGCGAGCGGGGCAAGTGTGAAAAGTGCAGGCAGGAGTTCGAGATATGACCCAGAGCCCGCCCGAGAACGTCTCCCGCGCCTATTGGATCCTCCCCATCCTCCTCACCGTGATGGGCGGCCTCATCTGCTACTTTGTCCTCCGGGACAGGAACCACCGCAAGGCCAAGAACATGCTGTATCTTGGGATCGTGCTCACGTTCCCGCTGTACCTCCTGCCGGCCCTGGCCGCAGCCGTGCCCGCCCTGGCGTGGATGTCAATAGCTTTTTAAGAGAACCCCCGCCGGCCCGTCCGATGGCATCGGACTCTGAGACCATCTACGAGCGGGTCGCCAAGCTCGAGGACGAGGTGGCCCTGCTCCGCAGCGAGCTTGACATCGTCAAAAAGGCCCTCCGGAACCGCGTCGCCCGCTACGAGATAGACCAGATAAAAAAGGGCCGCAGCGTCGACTCGATAATCGACTAGATGATCGACTAGGCAATCGACTAGGCCCGGCCCCTGATCTCCCCGATGATCCCGAGCACCTCCTCCGCGTCCGCCGCGTCGGGGCACTCTGCCACGTACTCCTCTAGGTGCCCGAGCGCCCCCTCCTCCCCGAGCGCGTACCCGGCAAGCCCGGCCTCGCGCACGTCGGTGATCCCGCAGAACCTCGACGCGAGCGCCATCCGGGCGCAGGCGCCCGCCCTCCCGTGCGAGCCGGACCTCCGGTACGCCCCCCGCAGCTGGCGCAGCAGCATGTGCGCCGCCATCCCGTCCTCGACCGGCCTCGCGGCGCCCCGCGGCCCCCAGATGACGCCGCCCCCGCCCATCGCGGCCGGCCCCGAGCCGGTCCACGCGACGGACGCCGCGTCCCCGCGCGCCCTTGCCGCCTCGACGTGCAGGACCGCCAGCGCGACGGGCGCGCCCGCCCGCGAGTCGATCACCCTGTCAAGCAGCAGGTGCGCCGGCGCCGCCCCGTCGGCCAGCTCGACGC
Source organism: Nitrosopumilaceae archaeon (assembly GCA_900620265.3). Classification (GTDB taxonomy): domain Archaea; phylum Thermoproteota; class Nitrososphaeria; order Nitrososphaerales; family Nitrosopumilaceae; genus Nitrosopumilus. Next base: position 32,271 of record UYNY03000054.1, read on the forward strand.
CCCGCGCGCGGGCCGCCATCCCCGCGTACCGCGCCACGTCGAGCCCCGGGCTCTCGACCAGCTGTGATATCTTGAGGCACCTTGCGGCGAGCCCCGCGCCGGCCCCCTCGTAGGCTCCCCACTCGGCGGCGTCGTGCCTCATGACCGCGCCGCGTACCCCGCCGGGTCGCCCAGCTGCCGCGTCGTGGGCGGGTCCTCGAGCATCCTCCTGAAAGCCCCGCTCCCGAGCTCGTCATAGACGCGCCCGGCAAACCCCGCGCCGATCCCCTTCCTCACCCCGTACGAGCTCTGGTCGCCCCCCGCAAAGGCGGCCCCGTACGCCATATAGTCGGGGTCGTCCCCGAGCACCCTCCCGACTGCCAGGCCCGCCATCCCCTCCATCACGGTGAACGCCGCGTGGTGCGCCTGGATGTGCGGCAGCCACTCCATGTAGGCCGCCTGCAGCCCCGGCATCTCCGATGATATGGCCCCGTCGACCTCGACGTGCGTGTGGGTCATCACGTCGGGCCCTATCTGGCCGGTCAGAAAGTGGTCCGGGTTGAGGAAGAAGAAGAGGTTGGCCCTCCTTGCAAGCGGGAACTCGTCCGGCACCTCCTGGAGCCGGCAGTGGGATGATAGCCGCCGGACGGCGCCGTCATCAAGCCCCAGCACCGAGGCCGCGATCTCCTCGTTTATCCTGTTCACCTCGGACGCCGCGGCCGCGTTGGCCTCCTGCAGCGGCCCCTGCGCAGAGTGGACCGTCTCCTCGAGGACGGCCATCTTTACGGCCCCCGCGTACCCCGCCTCGACCTCGGCGCGCCCCGCGCCGCCCCTCTTGTGCAGTATGATGGCCGGATACCTTGATAGCACGAACCCGTTGAGGTAGATGGCCCCGTCCATATAGTCGCCGTAGGTGGTGCTCAGCTTTGAGAGGTACTGGATGGCGTACGTCGAGTAGACCATGTACCTTGCCGGGTCCCGCACCGCGAGCGCCGCGACGGCGTCCTGGTCGCAGGCCGAGACGGCGGCAAAGAGCTCCGTGACAAACCCCGCCGAGCCCGGCGCCGCGAACACCTTGCGCCCCTTTAGCTCCTTGAATCCGGCAAGGTCGGGGAACTCGAGCCTGCTCTCCGGCACGTCGAGCCCGAGGAACCCGGCCGCCTCGCCCCTGTACCTGGCCGCGGCCTCGGCGGCCGCCTCCTCGAGCGGCCTGAACGGGGGCCCCTCCAGCGCCTCTGCGGCCCTCTCGCCGAGGTCCGCTATCTCCTTCTCCTCGGCCAGCTCGACTGCCAGCTGCCCGAAGAGCGCCTCTGCAAACTCGTCCTGCTCGGCCAACCCGGCCCGCGCCGTGCCCCGTCTACATTTAACGCTATGTTAGTGCCGGGGGCGGGTTTCGAACCCGCGACCTCCAGATTATGAGTATTGCCCTGTTGGAGAGCCCCGAAGACTGCCAATGGCTGGCACTCTAACCAGGCTGAGCTACCCCGGCACCGGAGGGGGGCCCGGAGCGCGGGAAATTAAACCATTCTAGCCGGGCCCCACCGTGATCACGGGATCCGTGTCAAGAAAGCCGAACCCGGCCACGTACGAGCCCCCCTCGAGCACCGCGGAGCCCCCGTACGAGTCCCCGCCGACGACCGCCCCCTGCCCCCCGAGGACCTGCCGCGGGATCTCGAGCGCGGCCCGGCCCCAGTCTATCGAGTCGATCCGGAGCACCAGGGCCCCCGCTGCGTCGATCCGGGCCTCCCTGACGGCCCCGCCCTCCAGCTCGTACGTGATCCGGGACGGGCCTCCGCGGGGCCGTGGTAGGCGCCCGCGCCGTTCACTCCCGCGGCGAGCGCCGCCGGCATGATCCACGGGACGTGCCCCCGGGCATGCCGCATGGCATGTCCGCGCCCCTTGACGGATAAAAGGACGCCCCGCGCCCTAGCCCGCCGATCCCTTCAGCTCCTTCCAGGGCGTCCTCTCGCCGCGCACCCAGAGGAACTTCCGCTGGAGCGCCGCCGTGTACATCTTTTCCCAGTCGGCGCCCACCTCCTCCATCCACCCCTTTACCACCCTCGGGTCGATATAGTTGCGCAGGGACGTGCCCAGGTTGTAGTCGCGCGTCCTCTCCACCAGGTCAAGCTGCAGCCTCATCCTCTCGATCCGCTCGGCGTGCCTCTCCTCCTGCCGCCTCACCTGCTCGTTGATCCTCTTGATCCTCTCCCTCCTTGCCTTCTTCTGCTTTGGCGTCTTTGGCTTTGACTCCTTTGCCCTCTTGAGCGACTCGCGCGCCTTTGCCGCCGGCTTTTTCCCCTCGGCCTCCCTCAGCTTTGCCCGCCTCTTCTTGAGCGACTCGTCAAAGTTCTTGGGGATCGTCCTCTTGTGGTTGCACATCCGGGCCGCCTCGAGGTTCGCCATCTTTGCGTGGTAGAGCTTGGCGGCGGCCCCCTCCCCGGATATGCCGTCGTGCTCCGAGAGGTACCCCCTCACCTTCTCGGTCGCAAGGTACGTCCTGAACACCTTTGCGGAGAGCCCCTTTACGATCCCCGAATAGTACGCGTTGACGTGCCGCGAGGTGATCCCGTCAAATATCTCGTCCTTGGGGCCCTTGTCCCTGACAAGCCTCTGCAGGTTGGCGTGGAACTGCACGTCGTCCCCCTCGGCCGGTATCACCTCCTGCCACCTGACGCTGTCCTTGCCAAGAAAGTCAAACTCTATCCTGCCGCCGGACAGCCCCACGTGCTCCTTTCTGAGCGTCGTGGCGCCGACGGTGTCCGCCTCGTCGGGGTCCTTTTCGTCGCCCACCCTCATCGCCGTCCTGTATATGAGATAGCAGGCGGTCGCGATCCTGCCCTTCTCGTCCGTCCTGGCCATGTCCCTCTTGATGCTCTCCCTTATCTCGCCTATCCTCTCCTCGAGGACCAGCGCCTTGTCGTACTTTGCCTTGTCCCTCTCCTGCTTTACGCCGGCCGTGTCCGCCAGCCAGATGTACTTTGTCTTGCCGGTCAGCTCGTCCTCCCAGCTTGCAAGCCAGGTCGCCTCCCTGTTGTGGACCACCGCCTTCCAGCCGCCCGGCGGCACCTCGGCCCTCTTGCCCAGGTTCAGCGTCACGTCGGCGGCAGTCACCCTCCTCTTCCACCTGCCCCGCAGCGGGTGCTCGCCCCTCCCGATGAATATGCCGGCCGGCTCGACCATGTAGTTGCCCACCTCGACCTCCTTGCCGTCCATCACGGCCGTCCCGTACTCGGCCTTTAGCTGCTCGCGCACCCTCTTGCGCTCGGCGGCAAGCTCCTTCCTCTCCTCCTTTGTGAGCATCTCGCGCCTGCTCTTCTCAAGGTCCACCAGCCTGTAGGCCTCCCCCATCCCGATGTCGGCGTACTTTAGCCCCTTGAACCCGGGGCCCATCTCCCCTGCAAAGTCGGCCACAAAGTTCCTCTGGAAGGTCCTGTCCTGGACGTACGGGGTGTCCTTTTTCTTTGCCCACTGGTATATCATCTCCTCGGCAAGCGGCCCGAGCCTCATCCTCTTGCCGCGGATCGTCACGTGGAACCCGCGCGGCTCGTACTCTGGCGGGAACAGGACGCCCTTGTGCTGCAGCGTCCTCCACCTCTCAGCCATGCGTCACCCCCCGCGCCATCTCAGGCGGCCTGCTCTACGACCCACTCGTACCCGTCCTTCTCCAGCCTGTCGGCCAGCGACGCGTCGCCCGTCTTTAGCACCCTGCCGTTTGCAAAGACGTGCACGTGGTCCAGCTTGTCAAGGAAGCGCAGTATCCTGGCATAGTGGGTGATGACGATCGTCGTGGCGTCCCTCCCCGAGACGCGGCTTATCGCCTTGGCGACTGCCTGGACGGCGTCGATGTCAAGCCCCGAGTCCGGCTCGTCAAGTATGGCGATCTTGGGCTTTAGGACGGCCATCTGCAGCACCTCTGCGCGCTTTTTCTCACCGCCGGAGAACCCCTCGTTAAGATACCTTGAGAGGAACTCCTCGCTCAGGCCCACCTTTTCGAGGTTGTCCTTGAGATACTTTTGGAACTCGCGCACAGTGATAAAGACCTCGCGGTCGTCGCCCTCGAGCGCCTTGCTCAGCGAGTTGTAGGCCGTCCTCAAAAAGTGCGAGAACCCGACCCCAGAGACCTCCGTCGGGTACTGGAACCCGAGGAAGAGCCCCCTCTTTGCCCGCTCGTCGGCGGTCATCTCCAGTATGCTCTCCCCGTCAAGCAGTATGTCCCCGCTGGTCACCTCGTACTTTGGGTGTGCCAGCAGCGTGTAGGCCAGGGTGCTCTTGCCGGACCCGTTGGGCCCCATTATCGCGTGGACCTCGCCGGGCCCCGTCTTTAGGTTGACCCCCTTTAGTATCTCCTTGCCGTCCCTGCTCGCGTGAAGGTCCCTTATCTCCAGAACGCCCATGGGCGGCGGCCCCATCGGGGCCGTATATAATGGAGGCGGAATTTAGCTGATCCTAACGGCCTGCCAGCGAGGGCCTCAGCGTTATCCGGAGCCTGTGGCACGTCAGTATCTCCTTGCACCTGTTCCGTATGGTGACCTCCGTGACGCCGGCCTCGGCAGACGCGTCCCGCTGCAGGATGCCCTGCCCGAGCAGGACGGATGCCACGTAGAGGTAGGCGGCAGCTATCCCGTTTGGCACCTTGCCGTCCGTGATGCTGCTGTCCCTCGTCTTCTCTGCTATCTCGAGCGCCAGCCGCTCCACCCTCGGGTCCGTCTCCGTCTTGTTTGCTATCATGGATATGATGCGGTCCATCGGGATCGCCGGCGCCGGCTCCCTGCCCTCCCTCGAGGGTATCAGCAGGTCGCGGTAGTACCTGGCGGCAAGCTTCTTCCTCTGCGCCGCCTCCTTTGGCTCGCACATCGACCTGCATATCTCGTCAAGGCTCCTCACCACCCCGCACTCCTTGCACGCCATGTGGACGGTCGCGGTCACCATCGAGACGACCATCCTCCCCTTTACCTTCTCGGGGTCGAGCTTCCTGTAGATCACCGACGCCGTCTCGAGGACGGTCCTTGGCAGCCCGAGCGCCTGGCACGACTCGTTCATCTTTTCGAGCACCGAGACGAGCCTCCTGTCCTCGGGGCTCTGCACCCTGATGCGCTTTTGCCACTTTCGCAGGCTGTGCATCTGGCCCGTCATGCCGCCGTTTATCGACCTGCCGCTAAAGTCCTTGTTGCTCTGCGATATGCCCGTCGCGATCCCGAGGTCGTGCTGCGCGTACGTCGTGCTGCCCGTCGCCCTCGCGAGCCTCATCTTGTCCTCAAGGGTTGACCCGGCGTTCTCCGGCCCCATGTCCGCCACGTGGTCGTCCACCACGACGCCGCACCCGGAGCAGACGATCTCGCCCATCTGCATGTCGTCGACGAGCGGCGACCTGCACTCGGGGCAGCTCTCGACGGCCCTCATCCCCGGCCCCCGGGCGCAAAGACCCTCCTTCCGACGTGCCTTGAGATGCTGTTTGTAAGCGGCGCGGCCGACGCGAACGGGGCCGCCGTGGGCCCGATGATCTCGGCTATCCTGGCGACCCTGGTGCCGCCCTCGTCGCAGAGGACCTGGCCCTCCCGGGCTCCAGCCGAGAGCCTTACTATCACCCTGCCGCTCCCGGCTATGTGCATGACTTCCCCGATCTCCTGCAAGCAAAGCGGGGTATGCGGAACCCATTAAGGTGCGGATCTGTCAAATTTACTTTAGCTTGGAGCTAGGTCACTTGCGCTTTTTGGCCCGGGCCGCCACCAGCTCGGCAGATATCCGTGCCAGGATCCCCGACTTTGGGCCGTCCCTCGGGATCGAGACGTTCCCCGACCGGACGAACGGCCTCCTCGGGTGCCTCGGCTTCTCGTCCGACGCGGACACCTCGAGCCCGGCCCTCCGCGCCGCCTCGCCGAGCTCCTTGAGCGACGGGTCGTGGACGCACTTTTCAAGCGGCAGCCTGCGCCCCTTTGACCTCTTCAGGTTCTTGTTGAAATAGTCCAGCCAGACCACGACGTGGTCATAGTCCTTCACTTCACCGGCACCGCGCTTACCGTGCCGGACTGCCCCGGCTTTGAGACGACCCTGCACCTGCCGTCCTCCGTCTCGAGCACGGCGCCCCTCGTGATGATCCCGCGCCTCTGGTAGTCGTTGTTGGCGGAGTTGCCCTCGACCTTTAGTATCCGCGTCTTTACGACCTTGCCGCCGCCGAGCGCCAGGCTCGCAAAGTCGACGGACTTTAGCGCCGTCTTCCTGTTGTGGCCGCGCACGCGCCGCGTCACGGTGACCTGGGCGCCCGAGACGGCCTCGTTGGGGTACCTGTCCGTCTCGTACTTTCTCCTGGTGCGGAGCGGGTGCCGGCGCCCGCCGGTCGTCTTGCTCGTGGCCAGGTTCTCGACTGACTTTCTCACGCGGGGCCGGCCCGCCCACTCTAATTTAAAGCGCGCCCGGCGCGGCCGCCGGTTCCGGCGCCGGTTCCGGCGGGGGCTCGGCCGCCGGTCCCGCATCCGGCGCGGCCTCCCCGCTAGGAGCGCCGCCAGGGGCGCCGCCCGGCGCCCCCCCGGAGCCGCGGTTCGCCGTCCTCTTCACCCTTGCGTGCAGCATCCTCTTGAGCGCGTCGTCGTCCTTGACCCCAAAGTACTTTTGGAACTTTTCGGTCGTCTTGTACATGGTGATGTTCGAGCCCACCCTCTCCCTCGAGAGGAACCCCAGCTTGCGCAGCTCCGCCAGGTGCGCATAGACGCCGCTGCCGCGCGCGTCGAGCAGCTCCTTTGTCGAGACGGGCTGCTTCCACGCCACGTACGAGAGGGTCGTCTGGGCCGCGTTTGCAAGCAGCGGGCGCGTGGCGTGCCTCTTTGCCTTTGCGCTGTGCTCCGGCTTTACCTGGAAGACGTACCTGCCGTCGGGCAGCACGGCTATCTCTAGCGCGCAGAACGCCCTCCGGGCCCCCCTGACCAGCCCGTCGAGTATCTCAAGCGTCCTCTTTCTCGAGCCGGTCCCCGACGCCCTAACCAGCTCCTCGACCTTCATGGGCTGGCCCGACGAGTAGAGGGCCACCTCTATCCGGGCGGCCGCCTCGGCGGCGTCCACGCCGGCCCCCCAGCCCGGGCCCGCCACTCAGGGCACCCCCCTGATCCGTATGCCGTCCCCCTCCTGCTCGAGCTCGACCCTGCCGTCCTTTGCCAGGAAGAGGGCGGCAAGAAAGCACCGCACAGAGTCAAGCTCGTCAAGGTTCCTGATCACGTCCCAGAGGAGGCACGAGCCCGTCCCCGCCTTTGCCAGTATCAGGGGCCCGAACCTGGCCGCGATGTCCTCGGTGGTGTTAAGAAAGCTGGCCGGGTCGCGGCTCTCCTCGGGGACCAGCCGGGGCCGCCTCCTCGACGTCTTTGGGTTGGCCATGGTGACCACCAGGTTCTGCAGCATCCCGAGTATGTCCTCAAGCGAGACGGGGCGCGTCGACTCGTGCCTGTACGGGATGTCCAGCATGGGTATGTCGATGTCCGACTTTCTGTGGGAGGGCCTCGACTCGAAGGCGGCCCTCTGCATCGCGTGTATCTGCTCCACCTTCATCCGGTATATGAGGGACGAGGACTCGACGGCCCTGCCGGCCACCTTGAAGTCGTCCCCCCTCGTCTCGAGTATGCCGATCAGGATGTCCAGTATCCGGACGAGGTCGATGTCCCACACGTCCCTCTTCTGGACCTCGCCCACGTTGAAGAGGAGGCTCACCGGCCTCCTCGATATCTCCGGCGTCCCCGCGTCAGTCTCCACGCGCTACGTCGGGCGCGGCGCATAATATCTTTGGATGCTCTACTTTTTTCCAACCGGCTGTCAACTCTTATATTATTACGGGGGGCCGGCGCCCGCGTGAAGTCGGCCCGGATGCCCGCCCCAAAGGCGCCCCTCGAGGTGGTCGAGTCCGGGACGCCGTCCCCCGAGGGCGAGCAGGTGCTCGTCCGGGTCGAGTCCTCCGGCGTCTGCCACAGCGACCTGCACCTCTGGGAGGGCGGGTACGACATGGGCGGGGGCACGTTCATGAAGGCGACTGACAGGGGCGTCAGGTACCCTGTGACCCCCGGCCACGAGGTGGCAGGCGTGGTGGAGGCAGGCGGCGAGGCCGGCGGGTTCTCGCGCGGCGACCGGGTGCTGGTCTACCCGTGGGCCGGCTGCCTCGGCTGCCCGGGGTGCTCGTCGGGGAACGAGAACCTCTGCGACGCGCCCCGCTCGATGGGGATATTCCAGGACGGCGGGTACGCCGACCACATGCTGGTCCCGAGCCACAGGTACCTGGCCCGGCTGGACCGGGTCGATGCCGACTCTGCCACCTCGCTTGCCTGCTCGGGGCTGACTGCCTACAACGCGGTCAAAAAGGCCGCCGCCGCCTCCCCGTCCCACCTGGTGGTGGTGGGCGCAGGCGGCCTCGGGCTGATGGGCATCCAGCTTGCAAGGGAGCTTACCGACGCCAAGATAATCTGCGTTGACAACGACCCGGCAAAGTTCGAGACCGCCTCAAAGATGGGCGCCGACCACGTGGTCGACTCGTCGTCGGGGGATCCGGCCGCCGCCATCACCTCGATCTGCGGGAGGGCCCCCGGGGCCGTCGTCGACTTTGTCAACGCGCCCCCCACCGTGGGGATGGCGCTAAAGGCGCTCGGCAAGAGGGGGACGCTCGTCCTCGTGGGGCTCTTTGGCGGGTCGTTCGAGCTCCCGCTCGTCACGGTGCCGCTCCGCTCCCTCACCATCCAGGGCGCCTATACTGGGAGCTATGCTGAGATGGCAGAGCTCGTCTCGCTGGCCGAAAAGGGCGCCATCAGGACCGTCGTCACAAAGAGGTACGGGCTCGAGGAGGCCGGCGCGGCGCTCGAGGACCTGGCGGCGCGGCGCATCGTGGGCCGGGCCGTCATCAATCCCTGATCCAGCCCCTGCATACCAGGTGCTCGTCCCCGGGCTCGCAGACCCCGGTCGCGTACCTCCACACCCGGCCGCCGGCCGCCGTGCGCCCGATGATCTCCCGCAGCGCCTCCTCCTCGCCGCCGAGCCCGCCGTCCACGCCGACCTCCGCGAGGCCGTCCTCCCCGCCTTTCGCGCCGCACTCGCCGCAGAACCGGCACTTTGCGTCGAGCCGGACCGGGTCAAGCCCCGAGAGCGGGTACGCCCTGCATGCAAGCGGCCTCTCGCCGTATATGGTGCAGGCGCGCCCGCCGTGCGGCGACCTGCCGTCCCCGAGGAAGGGGCACGTGTCGCCGTTGCCGTCGATCCCCATCAGCTGGTACGCGATGACGCGCAGGCCCCCGTCCCCCGAAACCCCGATCCTCGGCAGTATCTCGGCGCGGAGCCCCATGCCGGCGGCCAGCTCCCGGACGCGGCCGACCTCGCCCGGGAGGAGCAGCACCCCCACCTTGCCGTGCCTCCTGGTCGGGTGGTACTCCCTCCGGACGCAGCAGTCCGAGCAGTCCTCCACGCAGGAAAAATCCACCCCGGGGCCGCGTCGGCATGAGTTATATTATTTTGTCCGCGGTGCCGCGCCATGGGCAAGAGGCAGGTCAAGAACGAGAGCGCCCTCAAGGAGATACGCCTCCCGCGGGAGGGGGAGCTCTTCGGGAGGGTCCTCAAGATGATGGGCGGGGAGAACGTGATGATAAAGTGCGCCGACAACGTGACCCGACGGGGCCGGATCCGCGGCAAGCTCAAGAGGCGCGTCTGGATACGGGACAACGACATCGTGATAATCGCCCCCTGGGACTTTCTGGACACCGAGAGGGGGGACATCGTCTGGCGGTTCACCCTCCCCCAGGTGACCTGGCTCAAGGAGAACAACCACATACCCCGCGACTTTTAGGCGTGGGCCGCCGCCGTCACGACCAGTACCTTTTGTCGGCCCGGCCCATCTTCCAGGGGAGGGCCCTGTCCCACGGCTCCTCCTCGAAGAACCGTCTTACCACCTCGTAGACGGGATCCGATTCTGCATGGGCGCACCAAAAGTACCCGTCCCAGCCGCGCCCCCCGCTTATGAGCTCCTCGGCATACCACTGGTCCGGGCCTCTCCGTATGAACTGGATGACCCTGTTGGTGGCGTGGTTGTGGAACCCGATAAAGTTCTCGCCGGTCCAGTCCAGACCCGCCATCTCCGATAGCGACTTGAGGAGGTCTGCCGGCTCGTCCCTGATACTCCTCCCCCTGTTGCACATATAGTACGTTATCTCCTGGTATCTCGTGTCGCCTTCCACGCGCTGGGCTGCTACATGTGCCGTCCCTGCCAGAACCTGTCTCACGGATCCCCCTCCTCCTTGCAGCGTATTAAAACATGCGTCATCCCTGCCCCGGGCCCCGGTATGTGGACGCCCGTGATGATGGCAGCCCGCGTATGGCCGCCGAATCGGCCCCTTGACTGCCGCGCAAAACAGGCGTGGGCCGCCGCGCGTACTTAATATACCGACGATCCCGGGCCGCGCGCAATGGATCAAGGCACCGTAAAGTGGTTCAACCGCACCAAGGGCTACGGCTTCATCGAGAGGGAGGGCGGCGAGGACCTGTTTGTCCACAAGACGGACGTGGAGGGCTCGATCGACGAGGGCGACAAGGTCGAGTTCGAGGTCGGCGAGGGCCGCAAGGGCCCTGCCGCCCACAAGGTAAGGAAGCTCCAATAGAGCAGTATCTGGCATGCGCAGTGTCACCTTTGAGCGTCTGCTGTGTCCCAAGCGAAGGAGTTGAACCTTCGACAACCCGGTATCTGTCGCCTGGTACGCTGAGCCATGCCAGCCAGGGCCGGCAACTACAGCCGGGAGCTCTACCAGGCTGAGCTAGCTTGGGACGGCGGCCCGCCGGGGCGCGCCATTAAAAAGCCTCCCATTAGGCATAAATACCAACGGCGCCCCCGCGCCCGCCATGTCCGGGCAGGAGATGTCCCCCGGGTACGCGTGCGCCCCATACCTCCACACGCACGGCTCCGTCGAGCTAAAGGAGTCGTGGATGTCGTCGGGCGACGTCGAGGGGCTCTACTTTGCGACCGGCACCTTCTCGCCGGAGATCCGGAGGTACTTTGCGGACACCGCCAACCACTACCTGCTCGCAAAGTTCTCCGACGCGGGCGCCGCGCGCGAGTTCCTCGGCAGGTCGTGCCAGGCAAAGACGTCGTTCGTCTTCGGGGTGCGGACCGGCCTCTTCTACAGGGAGGTGCGGGGCGGCACCAACTCCGTCTCCGTCTACTATGTCGAGTACGCGCCGGATCCGGCCGACGTGCAGGAGATCGCGAACCTGACGGTGCGGCGCGAAAAGGTCTCCGCCGCCTCGCTCTGCACCATGTCGACCTTCTCCCCCGAGCCGGCCAGGTTCGAGTTCCCGTACTCGGAGAACATCGTGGTGGCCGAGGTGGCCAGCGAGAAGGGGCACCAGAGCGTCAAAAAGTACTGCGAGCAGATGCTCCGGGACGCCAACAGGAGGGGCCTTGCCATGACGGGCATGCTGAGCCTCTCGATACTGGACCGGCTCAAGGGTTAAATATTCGGCCCCGGCGGCGCGGCCGCGTGAGCAAGCCCTCCGACCTCGGATCCCTCAAGATCGGCTCGTACATCCTGCTGCCGCACTCGGACCAGCCTAGCGGCGAGCCCTGCCGGATAGTCGAGTACGACACCTCAAAGCCGGGCAAGCACGGCGCCGCAAAGGCCCGCATCGTGGCGGAGGGGATATTCGACGGGCAGAAGAGGCCCCACGTGGGCCCCGTCAGCATGCAGATACACGTCCCGATGATAAACAAAAAGACCGGCCAGGTGGTCTCGATGGGGGGCGGGGTCGTCCAGGTGATGGATTCCGAGACGTTCGAGACTATCGACGTCACGATGGTGGACCCCGAGGCCGAGTCCAAGCTGGAGAACGGGGCCACGGTCGAGTACTGGGTCGTCATGGACAAGACTAAAATCATGCGGGTAAAGGCGCAGTGACGGCGCCGATGATGACCGGAAAAGCCGGCTGAGATGTGATGAGGATTATGAGTTATGAGGCGCCGCGATGATAGTCGGGGCGCTCTTCTCCGGCGGCAAGGACAGCGCCTACGCGGCCCACCTTGCGCAAGCGGCCGGCCACGACGTGCGCTGCCTCCTCACCCTCGAGGGGGGCACCCCCGAGAGCATGCTGCTGCACCGCCCCAACATATCGTGGACCTCGCTCCAGGCAGAGTCCATGGGGATACGGCGACTTGCCGCCCCCGCCCCCGACGACCCCGCCGGGGGGGAGGCGGCCCTGCGCTCGCTGCTGGAGCGGGCCGCCTCCGAGTTCGGGATCACCGGCGCCGTGCACGGGGGGCTCCGCAGCAGGTACCAGCGGGACAGGTTCGCCGCCGCCTGCGCCGCGGCCGGGCTCGAGGCGCTCGCCCCCCTCTGGGGGATGGGGGGCGCCCCGTACGTCAGGTCGCTGCTGTCGGCGGGGTTCCGCTTTGTAGTATCGTCCGTCTCTGCCGGCGGCCTTGACGGCTCGTGGCTCGGCAGGGAGGTGACGCGCGGGGCGCTCGGCAGGCTCGAGGCGCTGGCCGCAGGCCACGGGTTCTCCGTCGACTTTGAGGGCGGCGAGGCCGAGACGTTCGTCACGTCGTGCCCCATGTTCTCAAGGGAGGTGCGCATAACGGGCAGCCGGATCTCGTGGGACAGTTATAGGGGGGAGCTTGAGATCACGCGGGCGGTGCTAGGCTAGTTGCTTGACGGACTAAAGGACACGCTCGGGGCGGCGGTGAAAAAGCTCGCAAGGTCCCAGGGGATCGACGAGGACCAGATAAAGGCGCTGGCCCGCGACGTGCAGCGGGCCCTGCTCCAGTCGGACGTGAACGTGAGGCAGGTGCTCGAGATCACCGGCAGGCTTGAGAAGAGGGCGCTCGGGGAGGAGCCGCCCCCGGGGCTCCCGCGCCGCGACCACGTGGTAAAGATACTGTACGACGAGCTCTCCGGGCTGCTCGGCCCAGAGCAGGGGCTCGACATCAGGGAGGGGAGGCAGAACACGATCGTGCTGCTCGGCATCCAGGGCAGCGGCAAGACGACGGCCGCCTCCAAGCTGGCGCGGCACCTCTCGAGGCAGGGCAGGTCCGTCGGGGTGGTGGGCGCCGACACGCACCGCCCCGGGGCGCTCGCGCAGCTCCGCACGATGTGCGAGAGGGCCGGCGCCGAGGTGTACGGGGAGGAGGGCGCAAGGGACGCGCCCGCCATCGTGCGGCGCGGCATGGACCACTTCAAGCCAAAGGGCCTTGACGTGGTGATAGTGGACACGGCGGGCCGCCACAAGGAGGAGTCGGGGCTGCTCGAGGAGATGGGCCGCATATCGGAGGCGGCCTCGCCGGACGTGGTCCTGCTGGTCATCGACGGGACCATCGGGCAGCAGTGCCGCGCCCAGGCCGAGGCGTTCCACAAGGCAGTCCCCGTCGGCGGCGTCATCATCACAAAGCTTGACAGCTCGGCCAAGGGGGGCGGGGCGCTCGCCGCGTCGGCTGCCACGGGGGCCCGCGTCATGTACGTGGGGACCGGCGAGCGGATAGACGACCTCGAGGCGTTCTCGCCGACCCGCTTCGTGGGCCGGATGCTCGGGATGGGGGACGTGCAGGCGGTGCTGGACCTGGCAAGGCGCCTCGAGGCCGAGAGCGACGAGGTGCGCATGAAGCGGATAACGAGCGGCAGGATGAACATGGACGACTTTATGCGCCAGCTCGAGGACGTCTCAAAGACGGGGTCGCTCCGCGGGCTGCTCGAGAGCATGCCGGGCGCGCCCGGCGGCCTCAAGGACGACCAGGTGGACAAGGCCGAGGAGCGGATAGAAAAGTGGCGGTACATCGTCCAGAGCATGACGGGCGCCGAAAAGTCCGACCCCGACCTGCTCAACCAGTCCCGGGTAAAGCGCATAGCGCGCGGCTCGGGGTGGACGGAGGGGGACGTCAAGGAGCTCGTAAAGGGCTACAAGAGCTCCAAGAGCATGATGAAGGCCGCCAAGGGCCGGCAGATGCAGGGGATGCTGAGGAGGATGGGCCTGGGATAGCCGGGGACGGCGAGGCGCGCCGCGCGGCGGCCCGGATCACGCGCGGGCGGACGCTCTGCGCCCAGTGCCTCGGCAGGATGCTCTCAAGGACGGCGCGCGCCCGCTCGCACGCGGCGCTCGGCGCCCGGCTCGGCGCGGAGCGCGGCGGCCCCTGCCAGGTGTGCGGCGGGCTCTTTGGCCGGCTGCCAGGCTACGTGGGCGGGATGGAGCGCGCGGCCGCCGGGTACGAGTTTGCCACGTTCTCGGCCGGGTGCTCCGTGCCTGCCGGCATCGTCGAGCGCGACGACCAGGTGAGGTCCGAGTTCGGGCTGCGCGGGACCGGCGGCATAAAGTCCGACGTCGCAAGGGAGCTCGGAAGGCGCCTTGCCAGGAGGACGGGCGCGAGGCAGGAGAGACTGAGGCCCGACATATCGCTGGTAGTCGACTCCGAGTCGGGCCGCTGCCAGGTCTCCTCGAGGCAGGTCGTCATAAGCGGCAGGTACGTAAAGACGGCAAGGGGCCCCTCCCAGAGGTCGGCGCGGTGCGCGGCCTGCGGCGGGGCCGGGTGCGCCGCGTGCGGCTGGCACGGGATTGCCGACGACGGCGGCGTCGAGTGGCTTGTCTCAAGGCATCTCTTCTCGGAGGTCGGGGGGACGACGGCCTCGTTCACGTGGGTCGGCGGCGAGGACGGCTCGAGCCTGGTGCTCGGGTCCGGCAGGCCCTTCTTTGCGCGGATCCGCGGCCCGCGCCGGCGCAGCCTGCGCCGCGCGTCGGCCGACCTCGGGCCCGTGCGGCTGCGCGGGCTCCGCGTCTCCGGCGGGGCGCCGGCCGGGCCGCTCCGGTTCGAGTCCGACGCGGTGGTCCGGGTGCTGCCTGGCGGAGCGGCCGACCCGGCCGGGCTCCGGGCGCTCGACGGCGCGAGCGTCACGGTCCACGAAAAGTCCGGCAGGCGCGCCACAAAGTCGGTGCACTCGCTCAGGTACAGGAGGCGGGGCCGGCACATCGAGGTGCGGCTGAGGGCCGACGGGGGGCTCCCCATCAAGAGGTTCGTCAGCGGGGACGGCGTCGTGCCGGGGATCTCGCAGGCGCTCGGGGTCCCGTGCACGTGCGAGCGCTTTGACTTTGAGGACGTCCGGATGGCAACAATTAACTAGCGGCGGCCACGCCGGGCCGCCACATGCCGAGCAGGAAGAGGGGCAAGCACAAGAGGCACGCCGACCAGCGTGCCGCGACCAGGAAGCGCAAGGCGCACGGCAAGCCGCCGCACGCGAGGCGCGGCCCCCGCGGCAGGCGCGGCAAGATGTACAACCGGCAGTCGAACTGACCGCACCGTTTTTAGGAAGACGCGCCCCGGCGGCGCCCGTTGGACCCGCTCGTGCGCCTCAAGCAGGCCCGCTCGGAGGGGCTGATCCCGGAGAAACTCTACGGGCGGATAACCGAGAGGTTCGGCCTGGCCGTCTCGGGCATCGACAGGATCGAGAGGGCCTCGGGGCTGGCGTTCCCGGCCGCCTACGTCGAGCCCTCGCTGGTCGTCACCTCGCCGGACCCCGGCTCGTACGAGTACGGGATACTGTTTGCAAGGACGATCCCCGTAGAGGCGGCGGGCCGGATGGCAGTCGTGGTCCAGGTGTCCGCCCCGCTGCTGGCGTTCGGCCTCAAGGGGACGATCCACGCGATACTGGCGCACGAGTTCCTGCACTATCTGGAGCTGATGTGGCGCGTCTCCCGGATGGGGGTGCTCTCCGACGAGGTGACGGGGAGCCTGTTTGAGAGCTCGTATGCCGACGGGGAGCGGCTGCTCGAGCCGCGCGCCGTCTTTGCGGACCGGACGCTGGTCGACCACATCACGAGGAGGTTCCCGGCCGGGTTCCGCGACGCGCGGCTCGAGGAGAAGGCCGTCTCGCTATGGCACAGGAAGGGGCTCCCGAGGACGGACGTGGACCTTGGCAGCAACACGGTGCGCCTCTCGGCCGAGTCGCTCTCGCGGATGAGCCTGGATCCGGGGCTGGCCGGCAGGCTCGCCGAGCTTGCCGAAAAGAGCGGGCGCATCAGGGCGCGCGCAAGGCGCCTCTACTGACCCTTGAACTCTGTGAGGCCGCACTTGCCGCACGCGCGGCGGTCCTTGTGCTCTGACATGAAGACGCCCCTGCCGCACCTAGAGCACGGCTTTCTTGTCTTTGATACGGACGAGCCGTCCACCTTGTAGTACTTTGGCACCTGCGGGCTCGAGCCCTTCCTGCCGGCCGTCAGCTGCCGCCCCCGTCTTGCTTTGCGGCGGCGTCGGCGGGCGCGCCCGCGTCGGCAGCCGCGCCATCCTCCGCGCCATCCGCAGCATCGCCGCCCGCGCCAGCCTCCGCGCCGGCAGCCGCGCCGTCACTTGAATCGCCGCCCGCGCCAGCCTCCGCGCCAGCCTCCGAACCGTCCTCCGCCCCGGCCGCCTCCTTTGCGGCCGCCCTTGACCTCTCGATCCTGGACAGTATGGTGGGGCCCACGTGCCTCTTTGCAAGCTCGGCATCCTCATATACGTAGAACGTGCCGGTCGCATGCGGCATCCCGACGCGCGTCGAGAGCCTCACCGGGATGACCGTCTTTCCCTCGAACCCGAGCTCCTTTGAGACCATCTCGGCCGCCTCGAGCCTCCCGAGGCGCCCCCCGAGCCCGGCAAAGCCGCACACGACCTCCTTCCTGGAGAGGAACCTGTTGTCCGACTCTGATACCTTTTCAACCAGCACGGGCCGGGCCCCCCGGCACATTTCATATAAACCTTGGACGCCCTAGGTGACGACCTCGGCGAGCCTGTCCTCGCGGAGTGCCCGGCGGACCTCCATGGCTATCCGCCTCCCGACCCCGAACGTCTCCCCGTACTGGTACTTTGTGTAGGGGCTGGTCGTGGCCAGTATCGGGTTGCCCGGCACCCGGAGGGAGACGTCGTATATGACGATCTCAAGGTCCCTCGTTATGACCCCCTGGAGCGAGAACGGGCCGACCACCCCCGGCGGGTACGCCCCGGCGGCCGCCTCCACGAACCTGTCCCCCATGGATATGACCTTCTCGAGCAGCGACTCGCGGATGCTCGCCGGCGTGTGCCCCACCTCGATGTTCTGAAGCTCGACGTCCGCCTCGAGCTGCTGCCTGGCCGGCATCGAGACATAGTCGTGTATGTTCGTCTGCAGGCGGCGCTCTATCCCAAGAAAGTCGACCTGGTCCGATATCGGGGTGTGGAAGAAGTTAAAGTTCATGTACGTGCCGATGACCAGCTCCTCCACCACGGCCTCCCTCACGCCCCTCTCGGAGACCAGGCCGGCCCTTATGCGCTCGGCGCACTTTTCGCGGTAGTCCTTGGCCGACGTCGCGACGAAGAACGCCCTCTCGAGCGGCCTCCCCCTCTCCTGCACCTTTACGATGCAGGGCCCGTCGATCGAGCCCGGCTTGAGTATCCTCGGGTGCCTTATGCCGGCCCTGCGCAGCAGGTAGTACTGGCCGCGCCTTGCCGTGCGCTCCTCGGCGCGGAACATGCCCCTGTTGCCGAATATCGGGACGCGCAGCCCCTCGACCGCGCCGTACCCGAGGTACGCCGTGAGCGACCTGTGCGGAACTATGAGGGTCTCCGTCTCGCGCATCATCCTCTGGATCCCGGGGGACGCCATGTCGGAGAACCTGTCCAGCACGACCACCTCGTCCGCTATGCGCCCGAACCTCCTGTAGGGCTCCTCCCTCCCCCTCTGGCAGAAGACGACCGTCTCGAGCCCCTCGTCCTTTGCGCCGTCCATCACCTCGAGCGCCGAGTGGCTCCCGAGCACGCCGATCCGGGCGCCCCCGTACCCGGACGCGATCCTGGCTATCTCGGCGCGGCCAACCATGGGGGCGCCCGCCGGGCGGGAATTAATAGTGTTTTTCCCGGGGCGGGCGGCCGCGGGATCCCCCCCGATCCGGGCCCGTCGTGCCTGACCGGGCCGGCGCGGGCCCTCCCGTCCCAAACCTGCGCCACGTCCCGCGGCACCGGGCTCTTTGATGGGGGCCCTGCCCGGGACGGTGCCCGCGCCTGTTCTTTCATGCCGCATGACGTACGATTTGGAATATCATGCCCTTTTCTACGATTTATGAGGAAACCGGTATATTCTTGCCATCTCCGGCCCCGTCTCCTGCCCGGATTCACGCCTATGCGACAATACCCCGAATCGTTATCAGGCCGTTTTGGCCGTATCTTCCAATCCCAAGATAATACTGCAGGACGGCCCGGATGCCGGCATCCGGTCCCCCATCCGTCGCGGGGGCCGGGGCCTCCCCCCGCCCGGCCGTCCCGCGTACGGAACCGGCGCGCCGCCGCAACGCTTTTCTTTAAACGCCCCGGGGGGCCCCGCGTGGCGCTGTACCACTTTGAGCTCCAGATGGCCGGCATCATACTGCTTGGCGCGATGGCCGCCGGCGCCATATCGCTCTGGCTCAGGCGCAGGCGCGAGCGGCGCGAGGAGGATGCCGCGTCCGGGATCCGGCCGGGCGACCCCCCGGGCGCGCCAGAGTGACCGCGGCGCCCGGGGGCGCCATCCCCTGCTAGGAATTTATACCGAGGCGGCGCGCGGCCGCCGTTGTTCACGGGGATCATCGAGGGGATGGGGACTGTCAAGTCGCTGAAAAAGGCGGCCGGCGGCAGGGCCCTCGTACTGCGCGTCTCGCTCGGGAGGCACGCCCGGGGCCTGAGGACCGGGCAGAGCGTGGCGCTCAACGGCGCCTGCCTCACGGCCGTCGGCATATCCGGCGGCGAGTGCACGTTCGAGCTGGTCGAGGAGACGGCCCGCCTTACCGCGCTCGGCTCGCTGGCGCCCGGCGACCGCGTCAACGTCGAGCGCTCGCTGCGCGCCGGCGCCCGGCTCGAGGGGCACTTTGTGCTGGGGCACGTCGACGGGACGGCCCGGATAACGTCCATCAGGCCGATGGACGGCGAGACGCGCCTCTCCCTCTCGCTCCCCGCCCCGCTTGCAAGGCACGTCGTGAAAAAGGGCTCGATAGCAGTAGACGGGATCAGCCTGACGGTCACGTCGGTCCGCGGCAGGACCGCCACCGTCGCGCTCATCCCCCACACCCTAAGGGTGACCAACCTCGGCTCCCGCCGGGAGGGCGACGTGGTCAACGTCGAGACGGACGTGCTGGCAAAGTATGCCACCCTACCAAAAAAATAGTATCTACCAACATGCAAGTAAGCTTTATACCACGCCGGACGCCCCGCCGCCCCATGATCGAGTCGGCACTTGACTCCCTCCGGCGCGGCGAGTTCATACTGCTTTATGACTCGGCCGGGCGCGAGAACGAGGTGGACATGGTGGTCGCCGCCGAGCACGCCACCCCCGAGCACGTATCCAGGATGCGCCGCCTCGCCGGCGGCCTGCTGTGCACCGCCGTCGGCCCGCAGCTCGCGTCGGGTATGGGCCTCCGGTACATGCACGACGTGCTTGCCGAGTCCGGCTATGCCGGGATGGCGCTCGGGACCGCCCCGTACGGGGACCGCCCCTCGTTCTCGATATCCGTGAACCACCGCGACACGTACACCGGGATCACCGACCGCGACCGCGCCCTGACCATCCGGGGGATCGGCGGGCTTGCGCGCGAGCCGGACCCGCGCGCGGCGTTCCTCGCCTCGTTCAACGCGCCAGGCCACGTCCCGCTGCTGGCGGCCGCGCCCGGCATGCTGGCCGAGCGGCGCGGGCACACGGAGATGTCAGTATACCTGGCCGGGCTTGCCGGCCTCTCCCCGGCGGCGGCCGTCTGCGAGATGCTCGACGCGCAGACGTACGCGGCGCTCTCAGTGGAGGGCGCGGCCGGGTTCGCGCGGGAGCACGGCGTCCCCCTGGTGGACGGGGAGGAGCTCCTCGCGCACGCCAGGGTGCGCAGGAATTGAGGATAGCGCTGCTGGTCTCGGAGTTCAACGGCGAGGTGACATCGCGCATGCTGGACGTGGCGCTCGAGCGCGCCGCCGCGCTCGGGCTGGACGTATCGAGGACCTGCCGCGTCCCGGGCACCTATGACATGCCGGTCGTCGCCGACGCCCTGCTGGCGCGTGACGACGTGGACGGGGTCGTCGCGCTCGGCGCGGTCGTGCGCGGCGGCACGAAGCACGACGAGGTCATCGCGCACGCGGCCGCCTCGGCGCTCGCCGGCGTGGCCGTGCGCCGCGGCAAGCCCGTCTCGTTCGGCGTCTCGGGGCCCGGCACGATGCGCCAGGCGCACGCCCGGATAAGGCCGGTGGCAGAGCGCGCCGTCGAGGCGGTCCGGGCCGTGTCTGCCCAGCTCGGTGAGATGGGATGATCCAGCTGTCCCTGGTGCGGATCCGCGGGTACGGCCCCTGGACGCTCACCCTGGGGCACGACCGCGAGCACGAGCTGCAGATCCTCCAGGCGTCAGTCTACGGGACGCTGCAGCGGAGGCTCTCGGATCTCGGGTGCCTGCTGTTCGAGAACAGGCGCGACGAGTTCGTCGCCATCACCAACGGGCTGGACCGCGCCGGCCACGAGGCGGCCATCCGGGGGATCGACCCGCGCGTCACGCTGGAGGCCTCGATAGGGTCCGGGGGGACGCCCCTCGAGGCCGACCGGGCCGCCTCCCTGGCCGGACCCGGGGGGCCGGCGACCGGCGGCGACTCTGCGTGCGTCATGCACCTTGACGTTGACGGGATGACGGGGCGCCGCGGGTCGTCGACTGCCGGCGGCGCGGCCGCCGAGATCGCGGCGCTGCACTCGCTGCTCTGGTCAGACTGCATGGCGACGGGGTCGCTGGCGTTCTTCATGGGGGGCGACAACTTTATGGTCGCCGCCTCGGAGGAGGCGCGGCGCGGCGCGCGCGGCCTTGTCGGGCGCGCCGAGAGGGAGCTTGGCATCCTGCTCAACTGCGGCATCGGATCCGCGCGCACCGGGAGGGAGGCGGCGCGGCTCGCGACAAGGTCCCTTGACGGGATACGCGCCAAGAGGGCGGCCGGGACGCGCGAGCGGGTGGGCGAGGTTGCTGGCTAGGGGCGCCCGCGTCCTTGCCGGCCCGTCGCTTGAGGACGTCGAGGCGGACGTGCGCGTCACGGGCGGGTCGTTCTCGGAGGTGGGGCCGGACCTGCGCGCCGCGCCCGGCGAGGAGGTGCTTGACTGCTCTGGCATGCTGGCGGTCCCGGGCCTTGTCAACGCGCACACGCACGTGGGCGACTCTGTCGCAAAGGGGATATCCGACGGCCTCACCGTCGAGGGCGCGGTGCATCCGGCGTACGGCGCAAAGCGGAGGGTGCTCTCCGGCACGCCGCCGGCCCTGCTCGAGGGGATGATGCGCTCGGCGTGCCGCCTGATGCTCTCAAAGGGGGTCACCGCCTTTGCCGACTTTAGGGAGGGCGGCCTCGAGGGGGCCCGGATGCTGCGCCGCGCAGCCTCGGGAATCCCGATCCGGTGCCTCGTCTTTGGCCGGCTCGAGCATTATCCGGGGCCCGGCGGGGGCCCGCTGGACGGCGCCAGGAGGGCCGAGCTTGCCGCCCTGCTGGCAGAGTGCGACGGGATAGGCATCAGCGGCGCCAACGAGAACCCCGACCCCGTGCTCGAGGAGTACGGCGCGACCGGCAGGGCGGCCATCCACGCGGCCGAGTCGGCCCAGAGCGTGGCCGCCTCGCTCGAGAGGACGGGCAGGGGCGAGGTGGAGAGGGCGCTGCTCGCAAGGCCGCTCTTCCTGGTCCACATGGTGCACGCGGGGCCGGGCGACCTCGGGGCGGCGCGCGCGGCGCGGGGGATCGTGGCGTGCCCGCGCTCCAACGCGGCGCTCGGCGCCGGCGCGCCCGACATACGCGCCATGTCGGATGCCGGCTGCACGGTGGCGCTCGGCACCGACAACGTGATGGTCAACTCGCCGGACATGTTCCGCGAGATGGACTATGCGTCAAGGTCGGCCGAGGCGGCAGGACGCCCCGTCCCGGCGCGCGACGTGCTGCGCATGGCGACGGTCAACGGCGCGCGCGTGCTCGGCACGCGCGGCGGCCAGATATCGCCGGGGGCGGACGCCGACATGGTGCTGCTTGACGCGCGGTCCCTCGAGCTGGCGCCAGTGCACGACCCGTACGAGGCGGTCGTGCACCGCGCGACGGACTCGTCGGTGCGCGCCGTCGTGGCCGGCGGGAGGGTCGTGCATGGCGCCTAGGCCGCGCATAACGATGTGCGCCGCCTCCACCATCGACGGGCGCATAGCGACGCGCGGCGGCGACTCTGCGCTCTCCTCGCCGGAGGGGCTCGCGCTGCTGCACCGGCTCCGCGCCTCGCACGACGCGGTGCTCGTCGGGCGCGGCACCGTCGACGCCGACGACCCGTCGCTCACCGTGCGGCTGGCGCGCGGCAGGACCGGGTCGCGCATAATACTCGACCCGTCGGGCACGCTCCCGTCAGGCTCGCGCGTGGTCCGCACGTGCCGGTCTACCAGGACCATAGTGGCTACCACGTCGCGCGCGTCGGGGCGCGACAGGAGGCGCCTCGCGGACGCGGGCGCCGAGGTGGTGGTGGCCGGCCGCGCCCGGATATCCCTTCCCGCCCTGCTGCGGAGGCTGCCCCCCATGGGGATCTCGTCCGTCCTGGTGGAGGGCGGCGGCAGGACCAACTGGGAGTTTGCCAGCAGGGGGCTCTACGACGAGCTGCTCCTCGAGGTCTGCCCCGTGATGGCCGGCTCCTCCGGCTCGGTGCCCCTCCTCCGGGGCGAGGGCCCGGCGCGCCTTGCCGGGGCGCCGCGGGCGCGGCTGCTTGGGACCCGCCGGCTGGGCCGCAGCGTGCTCTTGCGGTACGCAAAGGACTGAAGTTATATACGGCGTTTTCGGGGCCGCCGGCAGTTGGCAGCAAGAAAGAGACCGGCCGCAAGGTCGGTAAAAAGGAGGCCGGCCGCAAGGTCGGCAAGGAAGCCGGCCAAGGCCAGAAAGGCTGCAAAGCCAAAGGCCAGAAAGCCGGCAAAGCCCAAGGCCAAGAAGGCAGCATTCGGCGGGTATGCAATCAGTTTTGCAGGCCGCAAGGAGACCGTGGAACAGGTCTTTGGCAGCAAGCCCATACCGCCGAGCCAGATGACAAAGAAGATCTGGGCCTTTGTAAAGGCAAAGGGCCTCTCCAACAAGTAGGATCCGTGCAGCGGGCGCCGTGGGCCTTGACCCGCGGGTGCGCGTGCGCGCACGGTATATATCGGGAGTTTTTGAATTAAGCGGGCGATGGCAGCCCGCAAGCAGGTGGCCGTGGCGGCCGCCGCCGCACTGGCCTCCCTGGCAGTATACGCGGCGCTCCTGCAGGGTCCGGCCGCGGACCCGGCCGCGGAGACGCTCGCGGAGGCCGACAGGCTCTACGCGGGGGGCTCGTACACCGAGGCGCTGGCGCTGTACGAGGAGGCGGTCGCGGGCGGCGCGGGCGCCGACGCGCTGGCCGGCAAGGGCGAGGCGCTAGAGGCGCTCGCAATGTACGGCGAGGCAGGCGAGGCGTACCGGGCCGCGCTGGAGATCGACCCGGACCACGTGCGCGCGCTGCGCGGCGAGGGGTTCGTGCTTGCAATATTCGACATGGCCGATGCGGGCATGCCGTACATCGACATGGCGCTCGAGGCCGAGCCGGACAACGCCGCCATCCTGGCGACAAAGGGGTACGCGCTCATCCGCGCCGGGTCCCCGGCCGAGTCGCTTGACTACCTTGACAGGTCCATCGCGATCGATCCCACGGCGCCGTTCGCGCACAACGACCGGGGGTTCGCGCTGTACCTCATGGGCAGGCCCGCCGAGGCGCTCCCGTACTTTGACGCGGCGCTGGAGCTGGATCCGGACAACCCCATCATCAACAGCGACAAGGCGCTCGCCCTCGGGGCGCTCGGGCGCGCCGACGAGGCGCTGGCGCTGCACGACGCGGCCCTCGAGATTGCCCCGGGGAACCTGCTGGTCCTGATAAACCGGGGGACGACGCTCTCGGACCTTGCAGAGTACGAGGAGGGGCGGCCCGGCGCCGGCCCGTCAGAGTACCACGGGATGGCCGTCTCGCACCTCGAGGGGCTGCTGGCTGACCATCCGGGCAACCGGGCGGTCGAAAAGGCACTCGAGTCGGCCGTCTTGCGCGCCGGCGGGTGATCCCGGGCCCATATAAGACGCCGCCGGGGCGCGGCGCCGGCCCTAAAGGGCTAAATTATGCGCGTGATCGGGCAGGACGAGCGGGTCTATAGCGCAGCCAGGTCAGCGCACCGGACTCTTAATCCGGCTGTCAAGGGTTCGAATCCCTTTAGACCCGCCTCCTAAGTGTCCTTTTCCGGGGCGTGCATCTTCAGAACCGCTGGCCTCACTCGAAGACTCTGGAATAAGCCGTGAGGGCAGGGGGGTGGCCCCGCAATGACGTCCGCCGCGGAAGGCGCGCCCGGAGTGGCTGAATCTGCAGGCTCCGGGCCGCCTGAAAAAGGCATACGCAATCTCAGGGGCGTGGATTATGGGAGCGCCGGCGGGCAGGGGCGCGCACCAAAGGCGCGCTCTATGGGGGGCGGGGGGAGATCCGGGGCCGCCGGACGCGCGGCCCCCGGCGGGCAGGGGCGCGCACCAAAGGCGCGCTCTGATGCGGGCGTCAGGCGGGATCCCGAGGGTACAAATCCCGCAGGTTTCAAGAAGACTGTGCGCGCGCAAGGCACCGAGCGCGCACAAGGCGCGCACAAAGAAGTTCCGGATCACGGCGGACGGAAAAAGATAAATTTGCACGACGGTAACGGGAAGTTGAGGAAATCGAAAATAATGGTCACAAAGCCCTCCAAGGAACTGCTCAAGGACGACGACGTCCGGCGCTGGTTTGAAATACTGAACCGGCGCAGCATAACCACCTCGGACGCGATGCTGCGCAGGCTCAACCTGTTCTGCCACCACATAAAGATGACGCCCAGGGCGTACGCGGATCTTGCAAAGGCCGACATCAAAAGGGCGGAGGACGTCCTGCTGGACCACATAAAGTCGATGGAGGATACCAACTACAGCCCCGGCTACATGGAGTGCGTCGGAAAGGCGGTAAAGTCGTGGCTGTCGTACAACAGGGCGGACATGAGGGTGCGCATACGCTTCAAGGGGTCCCGGACCGCCAGGACGCTGGCCAACGAGCAGAACGCGGAGCCCGAGCACGTCGCAAAGATGCTCTCCTCGGCCGGCCCGCGCAGCAGGGTCGTGATATCGATGATCGCCTTTACGGGGGTCAGGCCGCAGGTGATGGGGACCGCCGACGGGACGGACGGCCTGGTCCTCGGCGACCTGCCGGACCTGGTGCTGGACGGCACCCAGACCCACTTTTCGAGCGTCCCGGCCCAGGTGGTGGTCCGGGAGAGCCTCAGCAAGGCCGGGACAAAGTACGTGACGTTCCTCTCAAAGGTCGGCTGTGAGGCGGTCCTCGGGTACCTGAGGGAGCGGGTTGCCCACGGCGAGAACCTGACTGCCGACTCGTCCCTGGTGCGCGCCCACCCGGGGTGGGAGACGCGGCGCCCGGGCAGGCTCAGGCACAACAGGTTCATGACGACGTGGGCGGTGTCCCATGGGGTGGCCCCCATCGTAAAGTCGGTCCTTAGGATGAGGGTGTACGGCCTCCGGGCCTACTTTGACAGCCAGCTGCTCATGGCCGAGAGCAACGGGTACATGACCCACTCCTACAGGCAGTTCTTCATGGGCCACAAGGGCGACATCGAGGCCAGGTACACGACCAACAGGGGGCGGCTTACCGAGCAGATGCTCGAGGACATGAGGCGGTGCTACAGGAACAGCGAGCAGTTCCTGCATCCGTCCGACGGGGACGGCATCGACAAGAAAAAGATGCTCCGCGACCTGTGGAAGCAGCAGGCGGAGAGCCACGGGATCGACATATCCAGCATGCTAAAGGACGAGGGGGCCGGGCCGGATGCGGGGGCGGAGACCGGGCCTGCCGGCGGGGCCGAGCCCGCCGCCGAGCCACCCGGGACCGGAAAGGCCGGGACCGGAAAGGCCCCCTCCGGGCCGCCGCCGGCCGCCTGCGTAAAGGTGGCCTCCGGGATCGAGGAGCTTGAGGAGTACCTGAACCAGGGGTGGGTCCTGTCCCGCGAGCTTGCCGACAACAAGTACATCATGCACTGGGAGGACGGGGCGTGACACCGGGGCCCGGCCCCGTCCGCAGCGGGTCGTCCCGCATGATCGACGTGGCCGTATCTTCATGAACTGCATAACTTACGTAGATCTACGTAATCACCGGCGAAATTCTACGTAATTGCCGTAGATCTTCTACGTAATCACCGGCGAAATTCTACGTAATTGCCGTAGATCTTCTACGTAATCACCGGCGAAATTCTACGTAATCACCGGTGAAATTACCGACTCTAGGCACGCGGGCCGCCCCCGTCCCCCGCCCGCATTACCTCATAGAAACCAGAAAACACGCCCAGCGCCCACTCACGTGGAGTACCCAAAACACCGGCTGGCCCTCACGGGCCCCCGCTCCCCCACCGTCCTCCGGGTCCATCAATCCCGCTCCCCGAAACATCCGGCCCCGGGTAACCCCTACGCGCGCCCTCGATGGGTCCTGTCCATGGATGTCGCCGGCTGGCCCCCCGTGATTGATCCTCCGATGTGTCGGCCTGGCCCCGGCCTGATCCCGGCAGGAGACCTTGGCGTCCGGCCTGTATCACGATCCCATACCTACGGTCTCCAAGCCTGTGAGCGTCTCCGTCACCCCAACGTCTCGCCGTCTCGTACCAGTCCTGTTACACAACATGTTGTCTTGGCCCCAGGATCGCCAAAGATGGGAAATCGCCCCCCCGACACCAAAAGCACGCTTTCCAAGCACCAAAAGCACGCTCTCCGGACACCAAAAGCACGCTCTCCAGACACCAAAAGCGTGCTTTCCAAGCACCAAAAGCACGCTTTCCAGACACCAAAAGCACGCTCCACGCACGCCCCGCCAGTTCGCATTCCCTCATAGAAACCAAAAAACACGCGCCACGCGCCCACTCACGTGGAGTACACATACACCGGCTGGCCCTGAACGGGCCCCCGCTCCCCCACCACCTGACCGGGTCTGTATATCAGCCCCGCGCCCCGAATACCTGACACCTGATAGTATCGATCGCGCGCACCCAAAATACAGGCTTCCTGTCACTGTCATGACGTGTCATGTCACTGGCGGGCCCTCAAGGCCCGCCTTAGCCCCCCCCCTGTCTGTCGGCCCGGCCTCCGGCCGGGCTTTGATCAGCACGTCTTGGCTTGGCGTCTTGGCTTGGCGTCTTGGCTTGGCGTCTTGGCTTGGCGTCTCTGGCTTTCGGCTGGTTCCTGACGTGGTGTCTGTCCGGCAGGCCCCCGCTCCACCGTCATCTCCGGGCCTGTATATCGGCCCCGCGCCCCAACTACTTGACACCAGGTAAACCATCTCAAGCGCCCTCAAAATACGGGCCGCCATCATGTCATGACATGTCATTGGCGGGCCCTCCAGGCCCGCCTTAGCCCCCCCCCTTGGTGTCATGACACGTCACGTCATAGGCGGGCCCTGAAGGCCCGCCCGGCGCCCCCCCCCCTGTCATGTGACGGCCCGGCCTCCGGCCGGGCTTTGCGCCGGCGGCTTGTCATGGCTCGACTTGACGGCTCGGCGCCCCCCGTGTCATCCGCCCTGTTCCCGTATCGGATACCGGCCCCAGGTTGGCCCCCAGAGCGCCCCCGTACACACGGCAGGATGGCGCCTACCCCGGAGACACCGCCCGCCATGATCAACACCAAAGCCACCAAGTAGGGCGAGTACCCCGCCCAGTACTCCGGGTTTGGACCAGGATGAGCCCCCCGGCAGGACGGCCGCGCCCCGGTCGGCGACCTAGCGCATAGCCCGCCTTGGCGGCTTGTGAAAAAAAGAGGCGGCGGACGCCCTGGCGGGCGCCCGCGCATGACACCTGCCTGACGTCCGCGCGCCCGGCCCGGATCTGGTCGCCGTCGACGTCAAACGCCAGGTACTGGCCGGCCTCGAGGCCCAGGGCGCGGCCCGGCCGGGATGGCCACAAGGTACGCGCCCCGGATCGACTGGATCCTCCTGTCGGAGGCCCTGTCCCCGGGACCCTGCACGAGGCCCGGATCGGCGCGCGATCTGATCGCCCCCGGCCCGCCGCCGATCGCGCGCCCACTGATCGCCGGGATTTTTAACATGCGGGTCAAGATCATTCGCCAGCAACCCACATTACGGGATGCATGCGTACCGCCTGCATGGTAATGTGGCGCGGCCCGGGTGCACGCTGATGTCAGATGTCTGGCTCGACTGGGCCCGGATCGCCATGATCGTGGCCGAGAACGTATACAGGGTGGGATTCACGCTGGATCCTGAAACCTGCCTAGTCTTTGACGCAGAGATAGAGGAAGACTGCAGGACCATGTACCGGCTGCAGGTGGAGTCCGACCCGGGCATTAACAAGAGGGCGCCCCTGTACTTTATAGCCGTCACCAACAACGTGGCCACGGAGGTCGACGACCAACTAAAGAGGGCGTTTTCAATAGTCTCCGAGATGACGACGCGATCCCAGATCGGGTTCTGGCGAAATTCTCTGGGCGTGCCCTATCTGGACGTCGTGATCGTGGCACAGTTTATATATCGAGAAGACGCCATGGCGTTCGGGAAGAGGCATGGGCAAGATTGGATCCTCGAAGTCTGGGCAGACGGCAGCCACGAGCACATCGAAACGAATCAAGAACACGTTCTCTAGGTCCAAGAACGAGTACTTTACCCCTGCCACCCTCTTCTCGCTCTGCAGGTTCGGGTTCCCGTTCGAAAAGCTGCCCGAGGAGGCAAAGGAGATGTTGATGGAATACTGCGAGGAGTATACCAAAAGGTGCACCCACCCCGGGGACGAGATAAAGATCGCCTCGCTGGACGTGGGCCCGGGCAACCGGCTGGTATAGCCGCCCGCCCCGGGTACGGGATAAAGATCGCCCCGCCGGACGTGCCCCCGGAGGACCGGCTGGGATGGCCCGCCATCCCGCGCGTGCCCGCCGCGGATTATATCTGGCGCAGGCGCCGGGCCCGCGGGGCGGGCGGCGGTGCGCCGGGGGGCGGCCGGACATGGCGCGTCAGGAGCGCGCCCGACTGCGACAGCGGGTACTTTGCGCCTGCCGCCATGTTCCCGCTCTGGAAGCGCGGGTTCCCGCTAGAAGGGGTGCCGGAGGGGGCCCGGAAGGCGGCCCTTGGATGCAAGAAGATCTGCCCGGCGGGATGCGCCGGCCCGGACGTAAAGAGCGCGCCGCCGCGCCCTGATGCAGGGCCGCACGGCATGCAGGCCGGCGTCGACGAGCCGCCCGCCGGCGCCCCCCGGGCGGGCAGCCGGCCCCCGGATCCTGCACGCGGCCCGGATGCGCCCCCCGGATCCGGAAAAAATGCACAAAGTGCGCGCCCGATCCGCGAGATGCACATCCCGGATGCACTTTCCGCGTTTTCCTAGTGCATAAAATGCATTTCCCGGATGCACTTTCTGCATTTTTCTAGTGCATAAAATGCATGTTTCGGATGCATAAAATGCATTTTTCCAGTGCAGAAAATGCATTCCCACGCCTGTCCCCCCGGCTCGCATTCCCTCATGGAAACCAGAAAACACGCGCCCCGCGCACCACTGACGTGGAGTACCCATACACCGGCTGGCCCTGAACGGGCCCCCGCTCCCCCCGCCACCACCGGGTCTGTATATCAGCCCCGCGCCCCTCCGTATTTTTTTTCACCAGGGGATATCATCTCTGGCTCCCGGCACACCGTCCGTCTCCGGCGGGCCCTCCCGGCCCGCGCCCCCGCTGTGTCCGGATACTGTCGGCAGACGGGGGCTTCCCCGTATCATCCGGCACGGGCCTGTAGGCGCCCCGGCCCCCGGGACGGCCCCGTGGCGGCTTTGGAGTTGCTTTGAGAGCGCCATCAGCGGCTTCCGCTAGCCATCCTGGTGATCCTCCCTAGTATCACTAGGGCTTTTCCCTAGCGGCCCTAGTGATCATCCCTAGCCATCCTGGTGATCCTCCCTAGTATCACTAGGGTTTTTCCCTAGGAACCCTAGTGAGGATCACTAGGGAAATCGCCCGTCAGGCACGCCGAACCCGCCCCGCGCCGGCTCGCATTCCCTCATGGAAACCAAAAAACGCGCCCCGCGCACCACTCACGTGGGGTATACGACACGCCGGCTGGCCCTCGCGGGCCCCCGCTCCCCCCGCCATCTCCGGGCCTGTATGTCGGCCCCGCTCCCCAAATAATCGACACAAAGAGTATACCAGGATCGCGCGCTTTCACGAGACGGCCCCATGACATGTCACTGGCGGGCCCCCAAGGCCCGCCTTGGCCCCCCCCGTCATGTCGGCCCGGCCTCCGGCCGGGCTTTGATCTGTAATGTTTCTGGCGTCCCGTCTTGGCGTCCCGTCTTGGCGTCCCGTCTTGGCGTCCCGTCTTGGCGTCCCGTCTTGGCGTCCCG
>UYNY03000055.1 GCA_900620265.3 Nitrosopumilaceae archaeon
AGCAGGGCGACGCCCCGCCGGCCCACGGGGTCACGTGCCTTGACGGCACGCTGGACAGGACGGGTGATATAGTCCCGTCGCAGGTGATCGACTCTGCCACCACCAACGGCACGTACGCCGTCACGCTGACGTGTGATGACGGGGACGGCTCGCCGGCCACCGCCATCGTCACCTATTACGTGGACGGCACCGTCCCGGTGATCGACCCGCCGACCGGGGCAGGCAGCGACCAGGAGCTCGGCACCGCGTTCGTGGCAGAGATGATAACCTGCACGGACCGCTTCCCCATGGCCGACCGCACGTCCAATGTCATGACGACGGGCCAGGCCGCCATTGACACGGCGCTCGCCGGCAACACCGAGACCGCGACCCCCCTTGCCCTGACGCACACGTGCGAGGACGAGGTGGGCAACGAGGCCGTCCAGTCGGTCCGCACCTTCCAGATACGGGATACCACGGCGCCGGCGGCCCCGACGGCCGCCGTGACCACGGGGACCGTCGACCTGAACGATCCCAACCCGCTGACTCCCCCGGCGTGCGCGCAGGACGGCGGGACGACGGTCACCCTCTCGCCGACCACCACCACGCGCGACGGCGTCACCGTCTCGGCCGTCGACACGTCCGTGGCAGGCACGTACGTCGTTACCAGCAAGTGCGCCGACGTGCGCCACGACAGCGCGGATCTCACCCAGACGCTCACGGTCCGGGCCGCCGGCTCCGGCACCAACCCGGCGCTGAGCAACGTCCCGACAGAACCCATCCTCTTCAAGCAGGGCGACGCCCCGCCGGCCCACGGGGTCACGTGCCTTGACGGCACGCTGGACAGGACGAGCGAGATAATGGCATCGCAGGAGATCACCACTGCCACCACCAACGGCACGTACGCCGTCACGCTCACCTGTGATGACGGGGACGGCTCGCCTGCCACCGCCATCGTCACCTATTACGTGGACGGCACCGTCCCGGTGATCGACCCGCCGACCGGGGCAGGCAGCGACCAGGAGCTCGGCACCGCGTTCGTGCCCGAGGTTGTAACCTGCACGGACCGCTTCCCCAGGGCCGACCGCACGTCCAATGTCATGACGACGGGCCAGGCCGCCATTGACACGGCGCTCGCCGGCAACATGGAGGACACCCTTGCCCTGACGCACACGTGCGAGGACGAGGTGGGCAACGAGGCCGTCCAGTCGGTCCGCACCTTCCAGATACGGGATACGACGGCCCCTGCTGCCCCGACTGCGAGCGTGACGAGCAGGACCGTCAACCTGAACGATGCAAACCCGCTTGACACGCCGGTCTGCGCGTCAGACGGCGGCACCGCGATCACGCTCTCATCGACGATCACCCGCGACGGCGTCACCGTCTCGGCCGTCGACACGTCCGTGGCTGGCACGTACGTCGTGACCAGCAAGTGCGCCGACGTGCGCCACGACAGCGGGGATCTCACCCAGACGCTCACGGTACGGGCCGCCGGCTCCGGCACGTCCCCGGTGATAACGGGCGGCCCGGCAGGCGACCGGATCCTGGTAAGGGAGGGCGAGGACCCGGCGCCGCACGGCCTGGCGTGCATGGACGGCCCGGTGGACCTGACGGCCAGGCTGACGCCCTCCATGGCCATCGACTCGACCACCGGGAACGGCACGTACGTGGTGACCTACTCTTGCACCGACGACGAGTCGATCACCGAGGTAAGGCGCATCACCTACGACGTGGACGGCACCGCCCCGGTCATCGACCCACCCACCGGGACGATCCGGCTGGAGCTCGGCTCGGCCTACACGGCAGAGACGCCCACCTGCACGGACAGGTTCCCCGCCGCCGACCGCACCGCCGGCATCGGCTCCGTGGACCAGGGGGTCGCCGCCGCCCTGGCGGGCGGCGCCAACGCGACCCGCACCATAACCCACACGTGCTCGGACGAGGCCGGCAACGACGCGAGGTCGGTCCGCACGTTCGAGATACGAGATACGATGAGCCCGACCATCTCGTTCTCGCACGATATTACAGAGGTGGCGCTCGGGGGCACGTACTCGGAGCCGGTCGCCACCTGCAACGACCCGCCGAGGGGCACCTTCACCACCGCCAACACCGGCCAGACGGTCGACCCCGACACGGCCGGCACGTACACCGAGTCGTATACGTGTGATGACGGGGTGGCGGCGGCGTCCGTCTGGACGCGGGACGTCACCGTCATGCCGGGACACAACGATCCCCCTGTGATCGTCCTTGATTACACCAACAACACCAACCTCGAGGTCGGCAACGACGCGACGGCCACCTGCAGGGACACCGAGGACGGCGACAGCCCCGCCACGCGGACGGGAGGCGCCGGCTTTGACGCCAATGACGGCACGTTCGGGTTCGCCGAGGGGTCCCGCGCAAAGCCCTACACGTTCACATATACGTGCACTGACGCCGGCGGGATTACCGTCACCGAGACGGGCGTCATCACGCAGGTCAGCGGCATACCCTACCTGTCGCTCCCCGGGATCAGCTATGATGGTGCCGGCAAGCAGACGTTCGAGACGCTCACCTTCCACAGGTCCGGCAACGTGCCCTCGTTCGACGACGCCTGGTGCTACCACTATACGACCGGCCAGTTCCGGAACGACGCCTCAAAGATAAAGATAACCGGCGTGGACCGCGAGGGGAGGACCCTGCAGACCGGCGACAACGGCCTGCAGGACTTTATCAGGCTCAACACGGGCGGGCACCCCATAACCCACACGTGCACCGTCGATGGCAACTCGAACACCATAATCCAGACGACCTATACCACCAGCAGGGACATCCCGGTCATCACCACGACGCCCAGCTCCGGCGAGGCGGTGCACCCGCTAGGTGATACCTTCGAGCACCCCGCCAGGTGCACGTCCACCTTTGACGAGGACATCCCGATCTCTGATCCTGCCATCGTCGACTCTGCAATGATGTCCGTCGACGAGATCGACGAGGCGACCCCGGCGGGCAGGTATACTGCCACCTACTCGTGCACCCAGACCATACCCGAGAACGCCAACCACCTGGAAGGCACGCTCACTGCGGCCCAAAAGACCCTCGTGATCGTCGTGGCCGACGGCGTGGGTCCGGATCTCCGCGTCCCATCCAGCAGGATCATCCACGAGCAGGGCGCGACGTTCGATGTGAACGACCATGCGACCTGCACCGACGGGTCCGGCACGATGGATATATCCATCACCCCGGTGATCGACGCGTCCACCACATCTGACACGTACGAGACCATAGTCTCGTGCACCGACGGCACCAACACCCGGACGGCCCCGCTTACGGTGGTGGTCAGGGCGCCCGGCATGCCCGTCATCACCCCGTACGGCGAGGACCCGATGTACGCCGAGCAGCACTTCTTCAGGGACCCGGGCGCCGCGTGCGCCGACCCCGAGGAGGGACTGCTGCCCGTCACGTCGGTGATAACGGGCCCCGGCGGCGCCGCGGTGGACCCGGAGGACGCGTACGACATCGACCGCGGCAGGTACCTTGTGACCTACTCGTGCACGGACTCTGCCGGCTCGGCGGCGAGCCCGGCCAACCGCACCGTCTACGTGGGCCGCGTCGGGGACGATCTCCCGCCGGTCATCACGATCGGCGGCTACTCTGTCACCTACCACGCGCTAGGCACGCCGTACGCCGACCGCGGCGCCACCTGCCATGATGACAACTATGGGGACCTGCCGGCCAGGACCACCCGCAATGACGTCAACTATAACAGGGCGGGCGCGTACACGGTCGCCTACGAGTGCTCTGACATGAGGCATACTGCCTCCGCCGAGAGGATCGTCCGCGTGGTCTCAGAGGCGCCGGCCCTTGGCACCCCCGTGGTCTCGTTCCCGCCGGGCGTCGAGGATGTCGTCTCGGGCGCGGCGGCGAGCGCCCCGCCGCCGGGGATCATCGACCGGCACGGCAACGCGACGCGCCTGCCCGCGCCGGATCCGGGCGGGGCGGCGGCGCACGAGGCGGGCATACTGCACCCGCAGGGCGCAGAGTTCGTGCCGCCGGCGGCAAGCTGCGTCTACGGGTCCGATCCTGACGGCAACAGGATAATCGCCGCCGCCAACCTGACCCACTCGATCACCGCCTCGACGCCGGCCGGCGCGGCCGACGTCACGTACTCGTGCTCGGACCGCCCGAACCCCGACGTGACGCGCGTGCTGCACGTCATGATAACTGCCGACACGGAGACCTCGCCTCCGCGGCTCGTCGGGCCGTCCACCGTGACGCTGCGGCCCGGCGCCCAGTACGACGAGAGGGGCGCCGCGTGCTCCGACCAGTTCACGCTGCCCGGCAGGCAGCTGCTCCCCGTCGTCAGCGGGGACGACGTGCTGCCCGAGCCCGGCACGTACCGCCTGCTGTACGTCTGCATCGACGCGGCCGGCACGTCCTCGCCGGTCGGCAGGACCATCATAGTGAGGGCGGCCGGCGGCGACGACGAGGACTGGCACCTGAGCCCGACGTTCGGCAGGTCGTGGCTCGGCGGCGGGCAGCAGGTGCGCGGCGGGTTCGCGTTTGACGGCAGGGCGATCGACATCACGGACAACTTCCACACCGGCCTGGATAGGAGGATTGCCCAGGTGGGCGGGGAGAGCACCATCACGATGAAGGCCTACTCGGAGATGGACCTTGAGCGGTTCACGATCTACCTCGGGGTGCCGGACGTCTCGCGTGCGACCGACTCTGACGCGGCCATCCACGTGGACCTGCGGCGCGACTATATGGCGCCAGCCGGGTACGCGGTCGCCGGGATATCGCACGACCAGTCCATGCCGCTGATCCGGGAGAACTCTACAACCGCGTCAGTCTCGGCGGCAGGGTGCGGCGCCGGGGACGCAGAGTGCACGGTGGTCGAGGTCTCGTTCAGTGTGGCCGCCCCGCTCTCGTCTGATATCGTCGCGATAGCTGCGATGGACACGGAGCGCAGGTTCACCGTCTCATATGTCAACGACGGGGTGCGCTTTGAGGGCGCATCCACGCTGGATCCGGAGACTGCCTCGTTCGTCATCAAGCGCGGCAACCAGCACCCGGCCCAGTGGGTGCACCTCGTCCGCGAGGACTGGAGGTACAACCTGTGGGAGGACCAGCACGGGTTCGCCTGGGTGCGCAACTCCTACGGGTCGTGGGAGCAGGTGACGAGGGCCGGCTTTGAGAGGCTGGCCGACCCCGAGGTGTCAGTCATGACGCGCAACCACGGCGGGTTTGCAGACCTGCTAGAGCGCGAGCGGGAGCGCGCCGCGCTAGTATTCAACGCCACGGCGCTTGAGCGCGAGGTGGGCGGGTCGTTCTCGCACGACGCGCCCGTCCGGGTCGAAAGGCTGAAGGATCCGGCCATACTGGAAAGGCTAAAGATAGAGGAGCTTGCGGCGCTAGAGTACCTGGCGGGGCCGAGGTAGGGGCGGCCGGGCCGCCGGGGGCCCAATCATATTAAATAAGGGGTATCCGGAACCCCCGGCATGGCACTGCAGCTGGAGATGGACGAGGCGAGGCGGCACATGTACCTGCTGCTCCGGGCCCCCGACGGACCGATGGACTCCGAGGAGATCCCAAAGGTCGAGAGGATCCACGAGGCCCTCTTCGTATTCAGGAGAGCCAGGCGGCTGCCGCCCGGTGACTTTGTGATCAAAAAGGACGGATGCCGCAGCACGTCTCTTGATCTGGCGCTGAAAGACGCCGTGGAGTCCGGCGAGGTCAAGCATGATCCGGAGGGCGGCCTTGATACGTACTCGCTGACGGAGCGGGGGATCGCGGCGGCAAAGGAGCCGTGGGATGCCTCCGATCTGATAGAGCAGGCCGATGCCAGCACGGCAAAGGACCAGGTGGCGGACATTGACCACAAGGAACTCGTCTCGTTCCTGTATGCAGAGTTCCCCAAGACATGGACGGATCCTGATATGAAGAAAAAGGCAGCGGAGTGGGGATTTGAGGCTGCATGCTCTATGCACAGGAGGGGAAAGGTGTCGATTACCACCGCCTCGTGGATGTCCGGCATGGACTATGAGGGGTTCATGAGGGCGTACGCGGCGGCCGGCAACATCTCGTGTCCGGGCACCGTGGAGGACATTCGAAGGGATCTGAAAGCATTTGATAGTACTGATTGACACAAACATTTGGATCTACCTGTACGTGGCAGGACTTACATGGGTGATCAGGGGGATAGTCCAGTCATTGGGGCACGAGGTGTGGATAACCGACGCCGTGCGGCGCGAGCTCGACGATCCAAAGCACGGCGGGGCCACGGCCAGGACGGACGGGATGTTTGCCGACGGTACGGTTGTCATCGCCAAGGTTCACGTGCATGATCAAGGGATGTCAGACGACTACAAAAAAGCCGAGGACGAGATAATTGCTCTGATAAACCAGTCACCTGCCAAGGGATCGCGCAGGTTCATCACAAACGACACTCAGGCTCTAAAAAAATGCCTCAGATATGGGATAAAAACATTTGACCTGAAAGATTTTCTGGTCTGGATACACAGGAAGGGACTGGCGGAACACGGCGACGTGGTTTCAGGTTTTGACAGGGTGGTGGAAGACGGCACCGTGTTTGAAGTAACCAGAAAACAGTTCATAGACGAGCTTGCCAAGTCCGGGTAGCGGCACATGGACGGCAAACGGGATCAGTCCGCTCTGGCCCATCCGGGTGAAATACAGCCGCGGAGAACCGGTCCCTGCGCCCAGACCGCACCAGCGCCCAAAGACTGGATGATCGTGTGATGCCCGAAGATTGCCGGATCAAGCCAGATCAATGGCACAAGGGGCCCGGGCGGTGCGCATGCCTACTGCAGCCCGACCCCAAACGGGTTAAATAGGAGGCGACGGGATCGCCACGGCATGCCGCCATACCCGGAGACGGACGAGGCTAGGCGCTGCATGTACATGCTGCTCCGGGCTACGGCGTTCAGGCGGGGTTCCGAGGGGATTCCCGCCGCAGAGAGGATCCACGAGGCGCTGTTCGTATTCTGGCGCCGCAGGAGGCTGGAGGGCGGCGACTTTGAGATCAAGACTGACGGCTGCCACAGCCCGTCACTGGCGCTCGCGCTAGAGGCGGCCGTGAGCTCGGGCGAGGTCACACATGATCAGGAGGGCGGCCTCGACCGATACTCGCTGACAGACAGTGGACTTGCAGCTGCAAGGGGTGCGTGGGATGCCGCCGACCTGGCGGAGCAGGCCGATGCCAGCCTGGTAAAATACCAGGTGGCGGGCATTGGCCACAAGGAGCTCGTCTCGTTCCTGTACGGAGAGTTCCCCGAGACGTGGACGGATCCCGGCATGAAGAAAAAGGCAGGGGAGTGGGGGTTTGAGGCGGCGTACTCGATGCACGACAGGGGAAAGGTCCCGATCGGCTGCGGCGCGCGCATGTCCGGCATGGACTATGAGGGGTTCATGAGGGCGTACGCGGCGGCAGGATATGTGACGTTCAAGACAACGGCGGAGGATCTGGACGGGTTTGTTGATGATCCCGGTGAACGTAATACTAACACAAACGTACGGACGGGACGGACAAGATGGCCGGTGGCGTCGTGCCCGCCCGACGCCCCGAATCCCAAACGGGTTAAATAGAGGGCGCCGGGCCCGCCGGGCATGGCACTGCGTCTGGAGGCGGACGAGGCGAGGCGGCACATGTACCTGCTGCTCCGGGCCCCCGATCAGCTGATTGACTCCGAGAAGATCCCAAGGGCCGAGAGGATCCACGAGGCGCTCTTTGTATTCAAGAGCACCCTGCGGCTGCCGCCCGGCGACCTTGTGATAAAAAAGGACGGCTGCCACAGCCCGTCCCTTGATCTGGCGCTGAAATATGCAGTAGAGTCGGGCGGGGTCAGGCGCGAGGAGGTCGGCGGCGTCGGGCGCTACTGGCTTACGGAGAGGGGGCTTGCAGAGTCAAGGGGGCCGTGGGACGCCGCCGAGCAGGACGAGAGGATAGAGGCCGTCGAGGCAAAGTACCAGGTGAACGACATAACCGACGAGGAGCTAGTCTCGTTCCTGTATGCCGAGTTCCCAGAGACGTGGACGGATCCGCAGGTGCGCGCGGAAGCCATGGAATGGGGGCTTGAGGCGGCGTGCTCTATGTACGACAGGGCAAAGGTGTCGCTCACAACCGGCTCGTGGATGGCGGGCATCTCATACGGGGAGTTCATGGAGGCGTTTGCGGTGTCCGGCTATGTAACGTTCAAGGGCACCGCGGAGGACATTCAAAGGGATCTGAAAGCAATTGATGGCACTGGCTGACACAAACATCTGCCCCCACGGCGGTTATCGCACCCATGGCCATGCGTGCTATTATGGCCTTTGCTATGTAGTCCAATCCGTCTTGCATGGACCATATGTAGACTGGGCGTTGGTGTAATTTGCCCTGACCGCCATACTTGTGGCGCCGACCGCGGTTCCAGCCCACGCCTGTTTATACATGAGCGTGCAACCCTGTGTCTAGCTTGCCCTGATTGCCTTCTCCGCCTCTTTCGTGTCCCACGGGACTGCGCTCAGTCCTGCATCCTCCGCAGCCTCCGGGAGTGGGTGGGACTTGTCGTGGGGGGCCGTCACCGCTACGATGATCTTTTTCATCCGTAGCGCCTCGCGGATGGTCCAGTTGATGGCCCTGTTCCCGCGCGTGTTACCCGAGACGACCAGAACCAGCGCGCTCGCCTTGTCCATCCTTGACCCGATCATCCCCTTCCACCTCTTGCCAAGTGTACCGTCGGACGGGCAGTCTATTAACCCGAACCCGAATTTCTCGCTCATGGCAAAGCCCCGCAGCATCTGGGCCCACTTCCGGTCCTCCTTGTCAAAGACCACCAGGACGTACTTGCCGCGCTTCATGATGTATAGTTACGTGCAAAAGTTTCTGAACTAGATCCAATCGTCCATAACAGTTATTGATCGCGCCCCCCGTGTAACGGCATGCACCAGTTGGACAAGGAGGAGTTCAGGAGGGCGTACAAGGCAGAGC